>JAHJXC010000059.1 GCA_018827845.1 Patescibacteria group bacterium | reverse complement strand
TTTATGGTCTGCTCCCTGCAACTTTCAAAATCACCGGCGCTAATTTCGCCGGTGATCTCAATTTCCGAATCCGGAAGTTTATTAATTTCTATTTGCATATTAATTATTTTTATTTATATAAATCATGGTCGCCGATATCAAGAAAAACAATGTCGGCTTTATTAAATTCAAACAAAATCCGGTATTTTTTATCAATTGAGAAACTCCATTGATTTTTTAATTTGCCGTGAAGTTTATGCGTATCAAGGCGCGGGTCAAACGGGTCTTTCTCAAACATTAAAGTCCGCTCGATTACTTTTTCGGCAAGAGAAATGGGTAATTTCTTGAATGCACGCTCAAATCTCATGCTATGGGCGATTTTCATAAATTGTATTTTTTCGCCAAAGACGGGTATTCTTTTTTGATTAAATCCTTAAACAATGGTAATTTTCCAGCCTTCTTTAGTTTTTTGGCCTCTCTGGACCAGCGCAAAACATCTGCCTCGGTTACTCGCCCTCTTTCTTCTTTTTTAATTTCCAAAAACTCCTCATATTCTTTGCGGGGAATAATCACTAGATCTTCGCTTTTTATTAAATTTTTAGGAATAGTAATTGTAGCCATATAAATCATTTTACCACAGCAAATTATATATTCAATTCGTTTTGGATATCCTGCAATTCTTTGTCTAAATTATCCAGTTCTGTGTTTTGCAAATCATCGGCAATCGCTTCCAATTCATCTGAACTGCTTACTTGCTGCAAATTTGCAGTTATGTTATCAGGTTGGCCTTGGATTTCATTAGCAATGGCCTGTTTTTCAGCGTCAGTTAACGGCTCCTCTTCAGTCCTTGTGGTCCAGTAATAAATTGCTGCAATAATAACAACTGTCAGCGCGACAAAGATAATCTGTTTTGCGCTGCAGCATTTCTTTATTTGATTTTGTGTTTGTGTGTCCATAAATTTATTTTATTAATCCCGGCTTAAGAGCCACGATAACATCGACCAAAGCGCTATGCGCATCTTTGATTGCCTGCTTAACCTTACTTAGTTCATCTTTTATTTGCTGAAAAATAGTTTTTGCGTCTCCGCCAGAATTCATTATCTCTTCGATTTTATTTTTTGCGTTTTCAACGGCTGCTTTAGCATCAGTAATTTTTGTTTTTGCTGTTTCCAGTAACTCTCTGGGGTTGGTTACATCAACGCCTTTTTCTTGAAATTTGTCCAGGCGCGAGCTTATTCTGTCAGCAATCCTTTCCAGTCTTGTTGTTGCAATTCCCATTCTTCCCATGATTCTGCCCCAGTACGCCCTTATTCTAATTTTTCTTGTCTCTTCAATTCTCTGGCGAAACTGCTCTTTTTGGGCAGTAAATTTTTCTGCTATATTTTCTCTTTCTTCCTCTACTCTCTGCCTTATTGTGTTCCTTGCTTCCTCTGCTCTTGTGGCTGGAGCGATAAAAGAGAATAGTACCAGCAGAACAACTAAATAATTAATAATTTTTTTTATATTCATAATAGATTTTATTGGCTTTATAATCGACGACCTTTTATTACAAAAATAGTTTTACCACGACGCAGCGGTTTGGCTCTTCGCCGGAACTTTCTGTTATTATATCGGGGTATTCAGTGAGAACCGAGTGGACAATCCTTCTTTCGTAGGAATTCATTGGGTCCATCATTATTTCTTTTTTAAAATATCTCACTCGCTGGGCATGCATGCGGGCTAAATTTTTTATCTCTTCAATTCTCTTTGCCTGATAACCGTTAACATCCAAAAGAAACTGGATTCTCTCCAGGTTGTTTTTTTTAAATTCGTTTTCTGTAATTCTTTTCAGTAAATGGCTCAGGGCGTGCAGATTCTGACCGTTTTCTCCGATTAACAAGCCCGCTTCTTTGGTTTTTATGACAAATTGTACGCATTCTGTGTCTTCTAAAATTTCTATTTCGCCGGCTACAGATAATTTTTCAAGCATTGCTTCTATTAATGATTTGATTATTTGAATTTGGCTTTCCATCTTTTTGGCTGATAATTTTCTTGGCTTTTTTCCTTACAATCGCTTCGTGAATTATAGCAAAAATATTCATAGTCGTCCAGTATAAGGCAATAGCAGAAGTGAAGCGGGAAACAATAAAAATTATAAAAATTGGCATAATATAACGCATCTGAATATTCATATTTCTGGCAAAATCTTCTTTAAAGGAAGGTTTTGATGAAGTGGTTTTTTTAATAGGGGGGATAGCCAGTCTCATCTGAATAAACTGGGAAGCGCCCGTTAGGAAAGCGAGAACATAACTTCTCTGGGTCATATCAAAAAGTCCTAGAAAGATTGTATGTATGTTTTCCGGAACAGTGATAAATGAGTATAAATGCGAAAGATCAAAATTTATTCCTGCCCTAAAAACGCTGTATAGGGCAATGATTAGAGGAATCTGAATGATTAGCGTTAAAAAGCCGGAAAGGGGGTTGATGCCATGAACTTTATAAAGCTCCATTATTTTTTTGGCCTGTTCCTGAGAATCTTTTTTGAATTTTTCTTTTAATTGTTTTATTTCCGGTTCCAGCTGTTTAATTTTTGTCTGGGTAACAATGGCTTTGTGGTTTAACGGAAAGGTAATGAAACGAACAATGAGTGTCAAAACAATAACAGCCAGGCCGACATCGTGAAATGGAATAATATTAACTAAAAAAACCAAGCCATTCAGCAATGGCTCAAAAATTATCGTATAATAGATGTCAGCAATAAATCCCATATTATAACAACTTAGCTTTCTTAAACAATTCTAACATTTTTTCTTCTAATTCGGAAAATTTTAAAGTTTCGCTGCCTTTTTTAAAAAAAATTATATTGGCTGTATTTTTTTTAAAAGAAATGAGATATTTTTTAACAATGTATCTAGCCCTGCGCTTTAATTTATTTCTAGCCACAGCTTTCTTTGCTGTTTTTTTAGAAACCACAAAGGCAAAACACGGCCCATTTTTAAAATTGTGGATAATTTTCAGAGAAAAAAAATTGGAATTATAGTTTTTTCCATTTTTTAAAATTTCCCTGAATAAACTCTTATTAATCCGATGTTTTCTAGAAAGCATGAGTGATTAAAAGAATAAAACAAAAAAGTCTCTGGGTCAATATTCACATTTTATCCACACAATATTAACATAATGTTACTAAAACCACTGGTATTGAGGTCATATCTTTAAATTGCTAATTAAATTATAATAAAACTAATGACCGTTAACTATGAAAAACTATGGGGAGAGGCTTTAATGGAAATCGAACTAAATGTTTCCAGAGCCAATTTTATTACTTGGTTTAAAAACACCGGCATTGCCAAAGAAGAAAATGGGATTATTTTTCTTAATGTGCCCAATACTTTTGTTAAAGAATGGCTTTCCACTAAATATAGCAAATTTATTTTAAGAGCCTTGAATAATATTTATCATTCAGTTAG
>JAHJXC010000058.1 GCA_018827845.1 Patescibacteria group bacterium | reverse complement strand
CAATGTTTCTGCAGAAAAAAATAATCAGAAAAGAAATGCTAGAACAAATGATTTTAGAAAATCAACACTATGCCAAACGCCAAATAACATGGTTCAAACGCGACAAAAGAATTAAATGGCTGCGGGGTCACAAGCATATCCGCCTTTGGCGGAGAATCGCCCCGTACCTTTTGTCTTAACGGGAGATGGAGGAATCGCCCGCCTAATTTTTGCGGGTCTGGCAGGAGTCGAACCTGCAGTCACGGTTTTGGAGACCGTTGGTTTGCCATTAACCGACAGACCCATAAATTTTGGCGGGTTGGAGACCAACATTATACCATTTAACTAATCTCCCAAAAGGTACGGGGTAAAAACCCTGTCCTTTATTTCTTTGCCTCTTTGTGAATAGTATGCTTTTTGCACCATCTGCAAAATTTTTTGAGCTCGATTTTCCGCTCTCCGCCAGAGACGGATTGCTTTTTGTTCTTTCTGCTCCAGTAATTGATTCTTTTGCAGCCGGCGCATTGTAATTTTATTAATTTATCTTGGCTCATTTTTGCTTATGTGTAGCCCCACTTCGCATAAATGCTACGCGGGACACCACTTCGCTAATAATACAATAGTTATAAATAATTAATCAATGTTGTGCTTGCACCGCGAAGCTTTCGACTTGCATCGAAAGCGAAGTGGTGGGCAGGGAGGGATTCGAACCCCCGTAGGCCGTAAGGCCGTCAGATTTACAGTCTGATGCGATTGACCACTCCGCCACCTACCCTTTTAATCCGCCTTGCCGCAAGTTTAGCAATTACCTCCACTGCCAAATCTCCATTTTTTACATCAATTAAAATAGTACTGCCTGATTTTGCCTTACCGGCAATAATAAGATTAGCTGCCTGATTCAATATTTTATTCTGAATAAGACGCTTTAATGGACGGGCGCCGTAATGGGGATTATACCCTTCTTTTGCTAAAAATGAAAGAGCCTCAGCAACAATCTTTAATCCTACGCCTTTTTCTGTTAATTTTTTTACTACAAACCTAATCTGGATTTTTACAATTTCTTCCAGATTCTCTTTTGATAAACCGTTAAAGAATATAATTTCATCCAGTCTGTTCAAAAACTCGGGCCTGAATCTGCTTTCCAGGGCCTGCATAATTTTTTCCTGCAGCTGTTTTTCCTCTTGCCCCTCTCTTCCGCCAGTGGCAAAACCAAGAGTCTCTATTTTGCGTACATAATCCGAGCCCACATTTGAAGTCATAATCAAAATCGTATTTTTAAAATTGACATGTCTTCCCTTGGCATCAGTCAACCGGCCATTATCCAAAATCTGGAGCATAACATTAAAAACTTCGGGGTGGGCTTTTTCAATTTCGTCAAAAAGGATAATGGAATAAGGACGATGCCTGACTAATTCAGTCAGCTGGCCCCCTTCTTCATAACCCACGTAGCCAGGAGGCGATCCGATAAACTTAGAAACAGTATGTTTTTCCATATACTCCGACATATCCACTCTTATAAGTGCTTTCTCATCATTAAATATAAATTCTGCCAAGGCTTTGGCCAGCTCGGTCTTGCCAACACCCGTAGGACCTAAAAACATAAAAGAGCCGATGGGCCTATCTTCGTAAGCAATTCCCGCCCTTGATCTTCTGATAGCATTGGCAATTTTCAAAACAGCCTCATCCTGGCCCACAACGCGTTTTTTTATCTCCTCTTCCATTTTCAATAATTTGCCTGCTTCGCTTTCAAGCATTTTGGATACCGGGATATTTGTCCAGCGGGAGACAACTGAGGCCACGTCTTCTTCTGTGATTTCCTCTTTGAGAATGCGGAATGCGCTTTGCAATTTTTTCAATCTTTTTTCCTCTTCTTTTAATTGTTTTTGCGTTTCAGGAATTCGGCCGTAGCGCAATTCTGCCACCTGCGCCAGATCAGCCTTTCTTTCCGCTGTTTCCGATTCTAATCTCAAACTTTCTAAATCTTTTTTCATTTGCCTGATTCTGGTAATAGATTCTTTTTCATTTCTCCATTTCAATTCTAAAGAAGCGGTTTTTTCTTTGAGGTCGCTGATCTTTTTATCTATCATTTTAATCCCCTTTCTTGCCTTAATCGCGCTGCTTCCGTTTCCCTCCGCATCTTTCCGCAGAGATTCTTTTTCAATTTCCAGTTTTAGAATTTCTCTGTTCACTTTTTCAAGCTCTTCTGGCATGCTGTCAAGTTCAAGACGTAAAGCAGAAGATGCCTCGTCAATCAAATCAACAGCCTTATCAGGAAGAAAACGGTCAGTGATATATCTACTAGACAGATTAACAGCTGTCTGAATAGCATCATCAGTTATTTTTATTCCATGATGAAGTTCATATCTCTCTTTCAGTCCGCGCAAAATGGCAACGGTATCCTCTTGTGAAGGTTCTTCAACATAAACCGGCTGAAATCTTCTGGCTAAAGCAGGATCTTTTTCAATGTGGCGCTGGTATTCTTTCAGAGTAGTTGCGCCAATGGCATGCAGTTCGCCTCTGGACAAAGCCGGCTTTAACATATTGGAAGCGTCAATAGCGCCTTCTGCAGCCCCTGCTCCTACCAAAGTATGAATTTCATCAATAAAAAGGATAACCTTGCCTGCGGCACGCTCTATTTCCCGTATCATGCTTTTAAGCCGCTCTTCAAATTCTCCTCTGTATTTTGTTCCGGCCACTAAAGAGCCTAGGTCAAGCGAAATAACTTCTTTGTCGCGGAGCGGTTCGGGCACATCGCCCTGGGAAATCCTGCGCGCCAGGCCCTCCACCACTGCTGTTTTTCCAACTCCTGCTTCGCCTATCAAAATCGGGTTGTTTTTGGTTCTTCGGCTCAAAACCTGCATCACCCTTTTTATTTCGTTCTCCCTGCCTATTACCGGATCCAGTTTGTCTTCTTTTGCCAATTGGGTAAGGTTGCGGGCGTATTTTTCCAATAATCTGAATTTGGCCGGCACTTCAGCGTCGCTGATTTTTGAACTTTTCAGTTCGCTTATTATTTTGAAAACATTGTCTTTGTTAACTCTGAATTTTTCCAAAATCTGTCTGGCTGGGGAAGGCACTTCCAAAATTGCCAGAAAAAGATGCTCTGAAGAAACGTGATTGTCGTTCATTGAGCGCGCTATTTTGTGCGCCATCTCAAGCACTCTTGCCAAATCGCTGGTCAGATATATTTGAAAAGATGGAGTTAGGACTGATGTCCTTTCAGCTTCGCTCAATTGGTCAAGAATGGTGTCGGAAAGAAAAACATGGTCAACTTCCAGTTTGTCCAAAATAGAAACAATTATTCCGTCTTCCTGCATAATTAAAGACGCCAAAAGATGAATAACATCAACATGGTTCTGGCCTCGCTCTATGGCGATTTCATGCGCTCGGCGCAATGCTTCCTGCGCTTTGTTTGTAAAATTAAACGGCGGCATAATTTTATAAATTTGATGGTCTTTCTTCAAGAAT
>JAHJXC010000057.1 GCA_018827845.1 Patescibacteria group bacterium | reverse complement strand
TCTTATTTTTATTAATAGAGAAAATAAAAGGCTCGCCAATTAGCCCCAAAGTCAGCAGTGTTACTCATGGCATTGGTCTGTTTATTCTTCTTGCAATTATGATTACCATAACCTACCGCGACATCTTAAGATTGATATAAATTTCTTTTGACGAACTCTAATTTTTAAGGTAAAATGGAGCTATGCTTCAGTCAAAATTATTTCCAAAAACTCTTAGGGAAGACCCCAGAGACGAGATTTCAGCCAACGCCAAATTTTTGGTAAGGGCTGGTTTTGTTGATAAATTAATGGCTGGCGTTTATACCTATTTGCCGCTTGGCTTACAGGTGCTCAAAAAAATAGAGAATATTATCAGGGAAGAAATGAATAAAGCTGGCGGGCAGGAAATTTTAATGCCGGTCCTCCAGCCAAAAGAAAACTGGGTAAAAACTGGAAGATGGGATTCTCTTGATTCCTTGTTTAAGTTTGTCAGCCACTATTCAAAAACAGAATTCGCTCTCGGCCCTACACATGAAGAAATAATTTCTCCATTAGTTGCTAAAGTTTCTATTTCATATAAAGACCTTCCTTTATATATTTTCCAGATTCAAACAAAATTCAGGGACGAGAAAAGAGTTAAGTCAGGAATCTTAAGAGGAAGGGAATTTTTAATGAAGGATTTATATTCTTTTCACGCAGATGAAAAAGATATGAATAAATATTATGAAAAGATGAAAACTCATTATAAAAATATTTTTGACAAATGCGGCATAGGAGAAAAAACTTATATTACTTTTGCTTCAGGCGGAAGTTTTTCCAAGTATTCTCATGAATATCAGACTATTACAGAAGCAGGCGAGGATAAAATCTTTTTATGCGAAAAATGCAAAATAGCCATAAATAGTGAGCTTAATCAAAACGCCTGCCCGGAATGTGGGAATAAAGATTTAAAAGAGAAAAAAGCCATTGAGGTTGGTAATATTTTCCCATTAAAAACAAAGTATTCTGAGCCATTTGGCCTTAAATTTACTGATAAAGACGGCTCGCAAAAGGATATAATAATGGGCTGTTATGGCATTGGCTTAAGCCGTTTAATGGGCGCCATTGCTGAAATTAATCATGATAAAAAAGGCATTATTTGGCCTGAGTCAGTCGCTCCTTTTAAGGTCCATTTGATAGAGATTGGAGAATCTGCTAAAGAGTTTTATAAGGATTTACAAAAAGCCAATATTGAAGTACTTTATGATGAAAGGGAGGATGTGACTGCGGGAGAAAAATTTGCTGACGCGGATTTGATAGGCATTCCATATAGAATTGTAGTCAGTGAGAAAACAACGAAAGACAAGAAAGTTGAGTTGAAAAGGCGAGATTCTGAAAAAATAAAATTGATTGATAAAAAGGAATTATTAAAAATCATGGAACATGTTGGATAAATTCTACAATTTATTTTCACGGGACATTGGCATTGATTTAGGCACTGCCACTATTCTTGTTTATGTGGCTGGCAAGGGCATTGTCATTAATGAGCCTTCAGTGGTGGCTGTTAACAAAAAAACAAATCAGGTAGTGGCAATAGGAAGCGAGGCCAAAAAAATGGCTGGCAGAACTCCGGCGCATATTTCTGTTATTAGGCCGCTTGTGGAAGGAGTGATTTCTGATTTTGAGATTACTGAAGAGATGCTCGGTTATTTTATTAGAAAAGTTCATCAAGATACCTGGCAGGCCCTTGCCAGGCCGAAAGTGGTGGTGGGCGTGCCTTCTGGCATAACTAATGTGGAAATCAGGGCAGTGCGCGATGCTGCCAAAAATGCCGGAGCAAGAGAAGTGCATATTGTTGAGGAGCCCATAGCTGCTGCCATAGGCGTGCGGCTGCCGATTTATGATCCTGTGGGGAATATCATTATTGATATAGGCGGAGGAACTACTGACATTGCTGTTATTTCTTTGGGCGGAATTGTTATTTCAAAAAACATGCGTATTGCCGGTGATAAATTTGATCAGGATATTATTGATTATATGAGAGACGAATTTAAAATTTTGATTGGCGAGAAAACAGCTGAAGACATAAAAATTGCCATTGGGTCTGTTTCAAAAACTGGCGAAGGCTTGGAAACCGTGGTCAGAGGGAGAGATTTGGTCAGCGGTCTGCCAAGAGAAGTGGTTGTAACCGATACTGACATTCGCGAAGCCATTATTAAATCAGTCAGATCTTTGGTGCGCGCTACCAGGGAGGTTATAGAGGATACTCCGCCGGAGCTCATTTCGGACATTATGCATCGTGGAATTATGATGGTTGGGGGAGGATCTTTTTTGAGGAATCTGGCAGCTGTTTTTGGCTCAGAAATCAAGGTCCCTGTCCATATTCCTGATGATCCCTTAACAGCAGTGGTCAGGGGCACAGGCATTATTATTGAAAATCTTGAGAAATATAAAGATATTTTAATTCAGCACGATGATGAACTTCCGCCAAAATAAAAACAAAGGAACAAGAAAGGTTTTAATTTTAATCGTCTTGTCCGCGCTTTTTTTGATTTTATTATTGAGCGGATCCCTTAATCGCATTTTTTCCGCTTCAGTTTCCGAAATAGGCAGGCCTTTTTTAAGAGTCGGCAATTCAACATCAGATTGGTTTGATAAAAATTTTTCTTTTTTAAAAAATAAAACAATATTAAAAGAAGAAAATCGTTCTTTAAAAGAACGCGTTCAAGAACTGGAATCTAAAATATTATCTTGCCAGGCTTTGGAAGAACAAAATAAGGAATTGAAAAACGTTTTGTCACGTAATGAAAAGCAGAAATATCTTATTGCTTTTGTGCTCAGTCGTCCTCCGCAGTCTCCTTATGATGTTCTTATTATAGATGCCGGTTCTGAGAACGGTATTGAAAACGGGATGGAAGTTACGGCTTACGGAGATATTTTAATAGGCCATGTGAATGAAGTTTTTGTTAATACCAGCAAAGTGAAATTAATTTCTTTTCCTCAGGAGGAAAACAGCGCCATGATGCTTGATGCCAATGTGCCGGTGATTGTTGTGGGGCAGGGAAGCGGGAATTTTGAGATAAATTTGCCTAAGGCAGTGGAGATTAAAGAAGGAGAAAAAGTGGTGACGCTCGGCATAAATCCTTTGCTCTTGGGAATTGTGGAAAAAATAAAATCCAACCCATCCGACCCATTCCAAAAAATTATCTTCCGTTTGCCAGTCAACATCCAGGAACTCAATTACGTGATGATAAAAATATAAAATTCGGCTATCCGATAGCCGAAC
>JAHJXC010000056.1 GCA_018827845.1 Patescibacteria group bacterium | reverse complement strand
ATTATTGTCGTTGTCGCAGTTATAATCATTGCTGCTGCAGTATATTTTTTTTCTACCAGAAGCACGACGCCGAATTATGAATTTGCTTTTGCTGAAAGAGGCGATATTATTCAGGAAGTAAGCGTGACAGGGAAGGTGAAGCCAGCCAGCAGTGTTGATTTAGCGTTTGAAACTTCTGGCAGAATTGTCTGGACAGGAGTAAGAGTGGGAGATCACGTTGCTGTTGGCCAATCATTGGCCCAGCTTTACAACTCTGATCTTGCTGCCCAGCTTAATCAGGCAGAAGCCAGCATCAAGATACAAGAGGCAAAACTGGATGAATTAAAAAAAGGAACCCGACCTGAAGAAATTCAGGTTTATGAAGTAAAAGTGGAAAATGCTAAAACAGCCCTTGGAGAGGTTAAAAAGAACCTTGTTAATAAAATTAAAGACAGTTATACCAAATCAGACGATGCTGTGAGAAACAAATCAGATCAATTATTTGATAATCCAAGGGGCTCCTCGCCTAGTTTTAAATACAATCTGACGGATTCATCGTTAAAAATAGATATTGAAGCAAAGAGAGTAGTTTTGGAGCAAACCCTAAACGCCTGGAATTTATCTTTGAATAATCTGTCTGTTGCCAGTGATCTGGATAAATATATCAGTGAGGCAAAACAAAATCTTGATAATCTGAAAACTTTTTTAGACAGGCTGGCTTTAGCGGTAAATACGCTTACCACTAATTCAAGTTTGTCACAAACAACGATAGATAGTTATAAGAGCGATATTTCCACTGCCAGGACTAATGTTAATACAGCCACAGATAATTTGGCGACAGCAGAAGAAGAATTAAGAACAGCTGAATCAAATTTAACTCTTGCTGAAAACGAGCTTGCGTTAAAAAAGGCAGGCTTTGTTCCTGAACAGATTACTAGCCAGGAGGCGCAAGTGGAATATGCCAGAGCAAATGTTGATAATTACAAGGCCCAGATTGCTAAAACTATTTTGCGTTCTCCCATAAACGGGGTGATCACCAAGCAGGATGCAAAAACAGGAGAATTTGCTTCAACTCAAACAATCCTTGTTTCCATAATTTCTGTAAAAGAATTTCAAGTAGAAGCCAATATTCCGGAAGCTGATATTGCCAAAATAAAAATAAATGATATTACTAAAATAACGCTTGACGCTTACGGCGATGATGTGATTTTTACAGCCAAGGTCATTAAAATTGATCCGGCTGAGACTGTTATTGAAGGAGTCTCCACTTATAAAACTACTTTGGAATTTGAAAAAGAGGATGGCAGGATAAAGTCCGGCATGACTGCTAATATTGATATTATGACCGGCAAAAAAGAAAATGTGATTTTTATTCCCCAGAGAGCGGTGATTCAGAAGAATGGAGATAAAATAGTGAGAGTTGTCAGCGAGGATGAAAGTATTAAAGAAGTAAAAGTAAAAATCGGCCTCCGCGGTTCAGAAGGCACTATAGAAATTATGGAGGGTATCAAAAAAGGGGATAAAGTTGTTACATTCATGAAATAGAGATTTAATTATCCTATTTCTTTTCTAGCTATTTTGTTAAAAATGTCTTGAAAAAATGTTTTGATTCTTTTATCAAAATCTTTTTCTGGTTTTAAAATTAATGGTTTTAATGATTCCAGGTTTTTTGATAATTCGTTGATTTTAGCGAGAAGTATAATTTTTTCAATAGCAACCCCAAACTTTTTTTCCGCCATTCGGATTAATTGCATCAAATCGTAGGTTTTTCTGCCAGACAAATAAAAATAAAGATCAAAAACATCTTTGGGTTCGTTTCTTTGGTATGTTGAGAGAATTTTGTTGGTTATAATATCATCAATAGAATCAATTTTTATGCCGAATTCCGGAATAACTTCTCTTTTTTTAATCTGGGGAAAAGGAAAATAAACAAGTTCCAACTTTATGTTTTCTTGGCCGCGCTTTATTAAATAAAGCCGCCGGTTGTATTTTTTTGTCAGGATTATTTTATCTGCCTTGACGGCTTTTTTAAGATCGTTTATAAAAAACAGATATTTGTCATCACTGAATAATTTACCGGAGAAAAAATCCAGGTCAACAGAATTGCGGTGATTCAAGTAGCGATAAGCAAGAATCGTACCGCCAGTCCAGTAAAAATTCCTGCCGAATTTATGCTTGGCAAAGAATCTCAAAGTATCTTTTTGAAGACTAGAAAGATTAATGGCGGGCATTTTTTGCAAGATAATTTTTAAGCAATTCCCTAAGATTAGGGTCAATATTTAATTGATAAAGATGTTTTTTAAGGTCTGATTTTTTGATTCCTTTTAAATCGCCGAATTGGAGTTTTCGGTTTAAATACCATATTTTGGCCTTGGGTTTTGATATGTCTGATTTTTTCATATCATAATCCCAGAATATTGCTTTGTTGTCGGTCTTTGGCATACACTTCTATTTTAGCATAATTTTAATAAGATTGCAAATTATTAAATTCTAAAAGACCCTTATAAAATAAGGATATTTTGCGCTATTGACAGGGATATTTTTATTTGCTATAATATAAAGCAGAAAAATTGATATGTAGCATATTGATAAAAGCATCACTAAACAAAGAAAGGAGGATAGAAAATGAAAGAACTACTTAACAAAAGAGTGAAAATTTTCTTTGCAGGCTATGATTTTGAAGGTGTAGTAAAAAACATTGAAAACAATCTTTTCTATTTAGAGAAGGTTGGTATATCACCATATTTAAGGAAATATCCTAACATGGTGATAAATCTTCAATCCTCATCATTTGTGAGGATTGAGATTCTGGATTAAGTGATGCTAATTAAGGGCGAGAACATTAAAACTCTCGCCCCTTAATTTTTCCCGCTTTCAGCGGGATTTTATATTTGCTATAATAAAAACAATGGCGCTTATTGAAGTTAAGGATTTAAAAAAGATTTATGGCAATGATGGAACTGAAACCCCGGCCTTAAATGGAGTTTCTTTTGGCATTGAGGCCGGTGATTTTGTGTCTATTATCGGCCCTTCTGGCTCTGGCAAATCAACACTGCTTCATATTTTGGGTTTTTTGGACAAACATACTAAAGGAGATTATAAATTTGATGCTAAGGGCTTTAATGATTATTCCAAAACAGAAATCGCTCATGTGCGCAATAAAAAAATGGGTTTTGTTTTCCAGGCATTCAATCTGCTTCCAAGAACCAAGGTTCTGGACAATGTAAAACTGCCTCTGCTTTACTCAGACATCAAGGAGTCAAAATGGAATGATTTGGCAATGGAGGCTATAAGGGCTGTCGGGCTAGAACACAGGATTAATCATGAATCTTCCCAGCTTTCCGGCGGTGAAAAACAGAGAGTGGCCATTGCGCGCGCTTTGGTCAATGACCCGCAGGTTATTTTTGCTGATGAACCCACAGGCAACCTGGATTCCAAATCCGGTCAAGCCATCATTGATATTTTGAAAAAGTTAAATCAAGAAAAAGGGCATACCATTCTTTTAATTACTCATGAAATAGAAATTGCTGAGCAAACCAAAAGAATTATTCGTCTCCTAGATGGCAAAATCGAATCTGATAAAAAATTATGAAAATTAAATATACTCTTAGGACTGCTTTTATCAGTCTGAAGATTAATAAATCTCGATCTATTCTTACAATTTTAGGCATTGTGATCGGCATTACTGCTATTATGCTTATTATGTCTTTGGGCGTAGGAGCGCAGGAATTGATTCTTTCTGATATTCAGAGCCTGGGAGCTAATACTATCATTGTTATGCCGGGCAGAGAACCTAAAGGGCCCACAGACCCTTCGGCTATTGAAAGTCTTTACAGCGATTCTTTAAAACAACGCGAACTTGATGCCCTGAAAAATAAATCTAATGTTCCTAAATTAAAAGAAATCATGCCCATTGTTTTTAGCGTGGAAACTGTTTCTTTTAGCGGAGAGACTTTCAGGCCCACGATTTTGGGTGCTTCTGATTTGCTTGCCAAAATATTTGATATTTATCCTTCGCAAGGCGCTTATTTTACTGACGAGCAGATAAAATCCAAAGCCAAAGTGGCGCTTATCGGCATAAAAACCAAAGAAGAGCTCTTTGGCGATTCTGACGCTGTCGGCCAGAAAATAAAAATAAAAGACCAGGCCTTGGAAGTGATCGGAGTATTTCCCAAAAAAGGACAGGTGCTTTTTTTCAATGCTGATGAGTCAGTGGTTATGCCTTATACCACGGCCCAGCAATATGTTTTTGGTATCAAGCATTTTAACCGTATTATTATCCAAGTAGAGTCAGAATCAGAAATTCCTCGCACAGTTCAGGATATAGAAATTACTTTAAGAAATCTCCATAACATTGATAATCCAGATAATGATGATTTTTTTGTAGCTACCCAAGGTGAAATCGCAGATACACTTAAAACCGTGACTAGTGTTTTAACGCTTTTTTTGGTGGCAGTGGCAGCCATATCGTTGATTGTGGGAGGAGTAGGCATTATGAATGTGATGCTGGTTTCTGTGACTGAGCGCACGCGCGAAATCGGTTTGCGCAAAGCGTTGGGCGCTACAGAAAAAAATATTCTTTTCCAGTTTCTTATTGAGGCGATTACTATTACGGGTTCTGGCGGTGTTGTCGGAATTTTGCTAGGATCAATTCTTTCTTTTGTTGCCGCACTTGGTTTAAGTTATTTTATGGGGATTAATTGGGCTTTTGCTTTTCCTTTAAATGGCGCCATTTTAGGTTTGGCAGTTTCTGTTTTTGTAGGTTTAATCTTCGGAATCCACCCAGCTTATAAAGCATCAAAAAAAAGCCCCATAGAAGCCTTAATATATGAATAAATTATGTCAACGTGGCACGTCAACGTGGCAGGTTGACCAAAAGAAATAAAAAGGTGGATGTTGAAGTTATCTCACCACCTTTTAGGATTTTTAATCCGGAGAAATTTCTTCTAAAGTATACCCATACTGGTCACGATATTCTCTACCATGTTTGACACAAAGATAGAGTGGATAGCGACCAGATTTTATTCCTCGATACCATGCAATTTTTCCACAAGCGTATTCATGGATATTCTCTAAAGGAGCAGTTTCTTCGCGAACCAATGCCGTACATGTTTTCATTAATTCCTCCTATCTTTTAAATTCTATATGTATTTTTATCATTTAAGTTCCATTATGTAAAGATCCATCCCTCTTGCTTTTTGGATCCTGAGATGATATGGATTAAGGTAGAATGTATCTTTGAAAAGGAGGAAAATAATGAATAACAAGATACTACCATGTCCAATTTGTGGAAGAAAACCCAAAAGCGGATATTATGGAAATCGGTTTTCTCACGGATATAAGATTAGTTGTATAGAGAAAGGACATACTGTGGAGGTATATATGGGTCCGCACGATAGTATTTTTGATGCGGTTTGGAAAGCAATGAATCATGATATTTTTATGGATAATTGCAGCAAGAAAGTAATGAAGGTTGTAAGAAAACAAGTTATACTGGAATGGAATCAGAGAAAAATATAGGAGGGGAGAAAGGAGGTGATGATTATGTCAGCAAAAGGACACACTGGACGTGGTCATGATGGAGGTTGTAGTAGGAAAATGACAAAAATGGATATATTCATGAGGGATTCTAGTTTGGATCTAGGCGCTTACACAATGGATCTTCTTGAAAGACTATCTGAAAAGAAAATAACTCCAAGGGAAATTCTAAAGAGGGTAAACAACAAAGTAGACAAAGCCTGCGATAAGGTAATAGAACTAAGAGAGCAAAATTGATTAAAGAGGAGGCCAAAGCCTCCTCTATCTTTTTAGTCGCCAAGTAAAAGATTTTTTGCTAGGATAAATGCTATGAAATGGAAATTGCCGCCAAAAATTAAGATTTATGAAGCACTTGGAAGTATTGGAGACGATAGAATAAAAATTACTAATTCAGAAGCGAGAGTCTATTCCTCTAGTGGCAATAAATATTACACAGTAACTTATGATAAAGAAAAGAATGCAATAATGGCAAATGATAACGGTTCATATTGGAAAGGATATATTGGTTATCCATCCATTGCATATTTGATGAAGATTGGAATTATCTCTTATAGGCCTCGGCACGCAGAAGCCTTAAAAGATATTCCTTGGAAAGACATTAATATTAAATTTAGAAATGATTTTGATAAAACACAAGAATATATCCATCAACTTTTAGAACAAAAAGATATAAAACTTGATGGTTTATTAAAAGAAATTGATAATATTTTCCAACAGATAGAAAATCTTAATATCTCAAAACTTGGCAGACCAATAAGACCTCCTGAAGGATATTGATTATTTAAATTGCCAATCAGGCGGTTTTTGGTAAGAAAAAAGGAATTAACATATGTCAATTCCTTTAAAGTGATGGTTTAAGATTAACAGTTTCCTTAAGAACATCTATAAAATTAGCCACTAATTTGCCATGTGAAAGTGCAACTCCTTTTTCTTTTAACTTTCTCTTGATATCCGAGAATGTCATCCCTTCTTTAAATTCAGCAATTTCTGCTAATTCTGCGGCACTGATACCACGAAATATTATATGTTCTGCCAACGGACCATAAGGATCATTCCCATAAATAACATCATCAGGGTCACTCTTAAACACGATGTACCTCCCTTTTTATTAAAATTTCTCCAAAACTTCTATATTAATTCGTATCATTCAAAATTACTTTTGTAAAGATTTCCCCTGGGTACAGAAGATGAGATACATAGGTAATACCCTTGATTTTTTGATTCCGAGATGATATGGATTAAATTAGATTTTACCTTGTAAATTAAAATAGTTATAAACAGGAGGTGTAAGATGAATCCAAAACCAGTCATTTATTTCGCAGCAGCAATTCGTGGAAATCGTCAAAGAAAAAAAGAAGTTATTAACTTAATCCAATGGCTTAAGAGAAACGGAGTCATTGTTTTAACTGAGCATGTAGGAGAAGATAATCCTATTGAGGTTTTTGCACAGAAAATCAATAAAACAAAGAATGATTTAACAGCAGAAGATATTGAGAGACGAGATATTAATTGGCTTAATCAAGCAGAATATGTTATTGCTGAGATTTCTGGTGCCAGCACAGGAGTAGGAAGAGAAATTGAATACGCACGGACAAAAGGTAGTTTTGGACAAAAATCTGCTCAAATACTCTGTTTATATCACCAAGAAGAAGAGTTTTTTGCATCACCCATGATAAGAGGAATGACAAAAGACAGATATAAAAATATCACAATTTCTTCTTATAAGAACCTTGGACAAGCTAAAGAAATCATTAAAAATTTCCTTGGATTGTAATAATTAAATCTTTGAAAGAAGGAGGTTATGGAAAAATGGATGGAACAGCAATCTCGCAGAAATAAGATAATTGAAGCGGCAGT
>JAHJXC010000055.1 GCA_018827845.1 Patescibacteria group bacterium | reverse complement strand
AGCCAAAGAAAGATTAAGTGTTATTGACGGAGAGTATGAAATTTTGAAAGAGATGAAGGGCAAAGATTTATTGGGTTTAGAATATGAGCTGATCTATGATTTTATAAAACCAGACAAGAAGGCGCATTTTGTTGTGCTTGGCGAATTTGTTTCTATGGAGGATGGCACCGGAATTGTCCATATTGCTCCTGTTTTTGGAGCTGAAGATATGAAGGTTGGCAAGGAAAATAATTTACCCGTAATTTTGACTGTTGATGAGGAAGGAAAATTCAAGGAAGAAATTAAGCCGTGGGCCGGGACATTTGTGAAAAACGCTGATAAAGAAATCGTAAAAAATCTTCAAGAAAGAAATTTACTTTTTAAATCAGAAACAATAACCCATACTTATCCGTTCTGCTGGCGATGCGATTCCCCACTTCTGTATTACCCGCTGGATACTTGGTATATTGCGGTTGAAAAAATTAAGGATCAGCTTATTAAAAACAATAAAAAAATAAATTGGGTGCCGGAACATATAAAGGAAGGAAGATTTGGAAAATGGCTGGAGGGCGTGCGGGACTGGGCATTTACCAGAAACCGTTTTTGGGGAGCGCCAGTGCCGATATGGAAATGCGATAAATGCGGCAATTTTAAAGCCATCGGATCTTTTAATGAAATCAAGCAGTCTTTTAATGGAATTAACAAAATCTTTTTAATCAGACATGCTGAGGCGGAGAATAATGTTAGTGAAATTCTTAGTTCTTGGCCGGAAAAAGCAGAATATCATTTAACAGAAAAAGGGAAAGAGCAGGCCAAAAAAATGGCAGAGTTTTTAAAAAAGGAGAATATTGATTTGATTTTTAGTTCTCCTGTTACTAGAACCAAAGAAACAGCAGAAATTATTGCTAAGAAATTAGATATAAAAGTTATTTTTGATGAACGATTAAGAGAAATGGATTACGGTGATTTGGAGGGAAAAGCTTATAGAGATTTTGAAAGACAATATCCCAGAGAGTCAAGAATAGAAAAAACAGAGCATGGTATAGAAACTGGCAATCAAATTAAAGAAAGACTAGAGAATTTTTTAGAAGAAATAAATAAAAAATATAGCAATAAAAATATTATTATTATTTCCCATGGCGATCCTATTCAGATTTTTTACGGCATAACGCAAAATCTTAGTTTAATCAATTCATTTAAGGGCTGGTATCCCAAAAAAGGATCAGTAAAAATTATTTATTCAAAGCCGATTGATTTGCATCGGCCATATATTGATGAGATTGTTTTGGATTGTGAAAAATGCGGAGACAAGATGAAAAGAGTGGAAGAAGTTTTTGACTGCTGGTTTGAGTCAGGCGCTATGCCTTATGCCCAATACCATTATCCTTTTGAGAATAAAAAATTCGTGGAAGATACTTTTCCTGCTGATTTTATTGCTGAAGGTTTGGATCAGACAAGGGGATGGTTTTATACGCTTCATATTTTATCCACCGCCTTATTTAACAACCAGGCCTTTAAAAATGTTGTTGTTAACGGCTTGATTTTAGATTCGCAGGGCAGGAAATTAAGCAAGAAATTAAGGAATTATATAGAGCCGGAGGAGATTGTGGATAAATTCGGCGCCGATGCTTTGCGCTTTTATTTATTAAGTTCCACGGCCATTGGCGAGGATTATCTTTTTTCAGACAAGGGCGTTCAGGAGTCAATGAGAAAGGTTGTAACAAGTTTTTATAATTCGCTGAATTTTCTAAAAACATATTCTGGTTTGGGAAAAATTGAAAAGCCAAAAGAAATAAATAATATATTGGATAGATGGATTTTAATAAAATTACAAAAAATAATTAATGATGTAACAGGAAACATGGATAAATATGATTTAACGCGCGCATCGCGAGTTTTTATAGATTTTTTTGATGATTTGACTAATTGGTATATCAGAAGATCGCGCCCCAGATTTCAGCACCCGGAAAGCGAAAAAGATTACGAGAACGCAGTGAATGTTTTGCATTATGTTTTAATAGAAACTTCAAAACTTCTAGCTCCGTTTTCGCCGTTTGTTTCAGAGGCAGTTTATCAGGAATTGAAAGGAGAACCCGCCGACGCTGAAGCTTTGGCGGGCAAGAAAGAAAGCGTGCATTTGGAAGAATATCCGGAAGTGAAAAAAATATCAAAAGAAGAAGAAAAGATTTTAGAAAATATGGAAGATGCTAGAAAAATTGTTTCCATTGCGCTAGAGGAGAGGTCTAAGCACGGAGTGAAAGTGCGGCAAGTGTTAGACGGTTTTGCTACAACATACAGCATTAGTGATGATTTTATTCAAATTGTGCAAGATGAGATAAATGTTAAAAAAATAAAAATAGGACAAAAAGAAAATAAACTTGATTTAGAAATAACTGAAGAATTAAAAAACGAAGGCATTGCGCGCGAACTGGTGCGTAATATTCAGGATTTGCGCAAAAAAGCCGGGCTTAAACCGCAGGATAAAATAGGATTAATTATTGAGACAAATAAAGATGGCGAAGAAATAATCAAAAAATTTGATTCAGAAATCAAAAAACTTACTAACACAACAGAGATAAAATTTTCAGAAAATTCCGGAGAAGAAATAAAAGTTGAAGATTTAATTTTTAAAATAGAAATAAAGAAATGAAAAAACGGGTTTTTATTATTCACGGCTGGGAGGGACATCCTGAAGAAGGATGGTTTCCTTGGCTGAAAAAGGAATTGGAACAGAGAGGGTTCGAAGTTTTTGTTCCCGCTATGCCGAATACTGATGAGCCGAAAATTGAAGAATGGATTCCGTTTCTTGCAAATTTAGTTGGCGAGCCGGATGAAAACACATATTTTGTCGGCCACAGTATTGGTTGCCAGGCGATTATGCGCTATTTGGAAACTTTAGAAAATAAAAAAGTCGGCGGAGCAGTTTTTGTGGCCGGATGGTTCCACCTCGTTAATTTAGAGGGTCCAAAAGAGAAGGGAATTACCAAACCGTGGATTGAAAACAAAATTAACCTTAAAAAAATAAAAAATGCATCTAAAAAATTCATTGCAATTTTTTCTGATAATGATGAATGGGTGCCACTGAGCGATAAAGATATTTTTGAAAAAGAATTAGGCGCAGAAATTATTATAGAATCAAATAAAGGGCATTTTATAAAAGATGATGGTGTTACAGAATTGCCAATAGTTCTAGAATCTCTCCTAAAAATCAGCAGATAAAAAGAGCCGACAGAGAATCTGTCGGCCTACATATTGATTTATCTGATAAAAATATGGAGTGATAAGTCTTTAATGTAGTTCGGAATTTCTAAGTGAGTTAATTCTATATCTGAGTAATCACCTCCGCGTAATAACACTATGGCTTTAATAAAACATGGTAAATCAGAGCAGCAGTGTTTTTGTTTACCTCTTAATTCATACACTAATTGAATCGTTGCTTTCTGTTCGCAGTCACATTTTATTTTACTTTCTTTAGTCAATCCTTCCAATGCGATATTTTCTATAATTACTTTCTTTTTACTCATTTTTACCTCCTTTCAATTTACTAAATTCTAACTAATTCATAGCAAATCCTTATAAATTTTGCAATACTTCATAAGCATACTTATTAATCATATTCATACGATCGTAGCTAAATGAGTGGAAATAAAAAACCCTGCAGAGCAGGGTTAAATTTTCTTATTAATCTATAGGCTCATCATCTCGGATAGCTGCGAGGATTTTAATTGCATAGTTGAAGGCTTTCCCCCAACTTACTTTTCTGCCATAAAGACTTTTTCTCATTTCATCTAAATACTGATAAAATAGAAAATTACCTCTTATCCGATTATCATAAAATAAATTATCACAGATATTTTTTTTGTACAACGGACAATCAAGACAAGAACTCCATAAAGAACCACGTAGGCCATAAAATTGTTCACAATAACCACACTTTCTCTCAGCATCAAGGTTTGTAAAACCATTATGATTAGAGAATTTTTCTCTATTTCTTGTTTTTCTTATTATTTCTACCCACTTATTTTCTGATTGCTCCCAATTTTCTCTGCTTATTTGCTCAGGCATCGAATCCTCCTTTCAAGGTTCAAAATTTCTACTTTCAATTCATAGCAGTTTAGGAAAATTTGTCAAGAAGGAAATTTTTAAGTATGATGATCGTTAATGTCTCATATAATTTATCAAACCGAGGGGATTGTTTTGGGAAAAAAGGATTTTGGGGAGGCGGATCGGGTGCTTACGGTTTTTACCAAGGAATTCGGCAAGATTAATGCCGTGGCGCAGGGCGTGCGCTACATTAAATCCAAACTCCGTTACAGTCTTGAACCTCTGTCATTCTCAAGAGTAGGTTTGGTGGCTGGCAAATCTGGAGAATGGCGCATTGTGGATGCAGAAGAGATGAAAAATTACAGAGAGATTATAACAAAACCGGAAAACCTTATTTTATTTTCACGCATCATCAACCTCATAGACAAAATGCTCCAAGGAGAGGAAAAGAATATTTTTCTTTGGAATAAAATAAAAAACATTTCAGAAATTTTGAGCAGAAAAAAGTTAAGCAAAAAAGAACTGCGCGCTCTGGAGATATCATCATTGCTGGAAATTCTTAATAATCTGGGCTATATTGACATTCAGCGCTGCAAAACAGAAAAAGAGTCAGTTTCTGCCATTAATAAGGCAATAAAAGAAAGTATGCTATAATATTATTTATGGACAGCGACAATCTTGAAAAACTAAGAGAGCGTCTTTATAAAAAAGACGAATCTTTCTCCGAAAGAAAAAAAAGATGGGGGATAAGAATGTTCAACAGGGGCGTTAAATCCCCTCCCACTGACTGGCAACATTCTTACGGAGAGATCGAAAAAAAATTATCACCATTTCCTATGAAAAAAATTTTTATCATTGTTATCATTTTTCTCGTCTTGTCAGTGATTGCAGTTTTATTTTTTCTGACCAGAGGTTTGAATATTATTTCTTCGGGCAATATTGCTATAGACATAAAAGGACCTGTTCATACATATGGCGGAGAGACAATCACGCTCGATGTTTTTGTGGAAAACAAAAACGACACTCCTTTAGAAATGGCCAGTTTGCTATTGGAGTTTCCAGAAGGAGCTTTTTCAGAAGACGGAACAGAGTTGGTTAGAGAAAGATATTCTATGGGAGAAATCGGTCTGCGTGGCTCAGTAAAAAAATCAATAAACCTTGTTTTATTTGGAGAAGAAGATGAGGAAAAAAATATAAAGACCACTCTTGAATATCGGCTTGAAGGTTCTAATGCAATTTTTGCCAAAGACGCAGAATATACAGTAAAGATAAGCCGTCCTGCCGTAGGAATTTTAATTTCTGCGCCAAAAGAAATAAATTCCCGCCAGGAAATGAAAATGGATATAAACATTGTTTCCAACGCCGAAAATGTTATCAGGAATTTGGTTCTACAGGTTGAATATCCTTCGGGTTTCCAGTTTTCTAAATCTGTTCCTGAGCCGACCACAAAAAATAACACCTGGTTAATAGGCGACCTGGGTCCTACTCAGCAAAGGAATATTTCCCTGTATGGCATAATTGAAGGGCAAGATTTAGAAGAAAAATCATTCCGTGTCCAAGCAGGGGTAATGAATAAAGATAATGTTTTTATCTCTTATGGCACTTCTGCTGAAACTATTGCCATCAAAAAACCGTTCCTTGACCTGACCTTGTTTTTGAACGGCGAGAATACTGAAAAAAATATTGTTTCCCCTGGAAATTATGTAAAAGGAGAAATATTTTGGAAAAATAATTTGCCGACCAATATCGTTAATGCTGTTATGGAATTAAAGATTAAGGGAATAACGCTTAATGAAAAATCTATTTCAGTAAGCAACGGCACTTATAGAACTTTTGACAAAACACTGGTTTGGAATTCTTCCGGATTGCCAGGGCTCAATTTGATCAGTCCAGGCGAAACAGGCAGCGGAAGGTTCAGTTTTTCTGTTCTATCTCCGCTTCCCATTATTAGCGTAGATGATAAAAATTTTATTATTAATATAGAAGTTCAAATAAAAGGCAAGACCGTTTCTGAGAGTTTGGGTGCGACCGAGATTTCCAACACCATTACAAAAGACGTTAAAGTAGCCTCGTTTCTTCAGTTGGCAAGCCAGGCCTTGCATTATTCAGGCGATTTTGAAAATACCGGCCCTATGCCTCCAAAAGTTGGGAGCGAGACAACTTATACTATTGTTTGGTCAATAGGCAATACTTCCAATGACTTTTCTGATGTTAAGGTAAGAGCAGCACTTCCTTCATATGCGAGATGGCTGAGTAAGGTTTCTCCTGCTGGAGAAGAAGTTGCTTTTGATGAAAAAACAGGTGAGGTGGTTTGGAGTATTCACAGTCTATCCGCTGGCACCGGCATTTTATGGCCGGCCAAAAAAGTTTCTTTCCAAATTTCCTTAATGCCCAGCTTGAGCCAGGCGGGAAGTTCGCCTGTTCTGGTTTCAGATATAAATATGACAGGGAAAGACAACTTTACTGAAACAATTGCTGAGGAGAAAAAACAAGACCTAAATACTATTTTAAGCAATGACCCGAAGTTTAATTACAAAGAAGGTAGAGTAACGCAATAAATATATGGAAAGTAAAATGGAAAAAATTATTTCATTGGCGAAACGGCGCGGTTTTATTTATCCGGGCTCGGAAATTTATGGCGGTTTGGCTGGCACTTGGGATTACGGTCCTTTGGGCGCGAATATGCTTTATAACATCAAAGAGGCTTGGTGGAAAAAATTTGTCATCAGCCGTGATGATATGTTCGGTATTGCCTCAAGTATTATGATGCCGGAGCAGGTTTGGGTTGCTTCAGGCCATCTTGAACATTTTACTGATCCATGTGAAGGAAAAAAATTCAATACTATGTTCAAATCAAAAGCCGGAGCGTTAAAAGATGAAACTACTGATGTTTATTTGCGGCCGGAGCTTGCTCAAGGAATGTTTGTGAATTTTAAGAATGTAATTGATTCTTTCCACCCCAGAATTCCGTTTGGCATTGCTCAAATCGGAAGATGTTTCAGGAACGAAATTTCCCCACGCGATTTTCTTTTCCGCGTGAGGGAATTTGATTTAATGGAGTTTGAATATTTTGTCCGCGAGAAAGATTGGAAAAAATATTTTGAATATTGGAAAAAAGAAATGCGGGACTGGATTAAAGAAACGGGTATTGACAACGAGAAAATCCATGAATTAGAAGTGCCAAAAAACGAGTTAGCCCACTATTCCAAGAGAACGATCGATTTTCAATACGATTTTCCTTTTGGCAGAAAAGAGCTTTATGGCTTGGCTTATCGGACTGACCACGATTTGAAAAATCATAAATTGGATTATTATGACGAGGAAACAAAGGAAAAGTTTATACCGCACGTGATAGAGCCGACTTTTGGGGCTGGCAGAACATTGTTGGCTCTCTTAGACAGCGCTTTTGCTGAAGATGAACTTGTCCCGCCCGGACGGGATGAAGGCGGAGAAAAGCGCGTTTTTCTAAGGTTTAAACCGCATATTGCACCCGTTAAAGTCGCGGTTTTTCCCCTTTTAAAGAATAAGCCGGATATAATTAAAAAAGCAAAAGAAGTTTATGATATGGTGCGCAAAGAAATCCAGCCAGCGGTTTTTGACGACAACGGAAACATTGGCAAGCGTTATCGTCGCCAGGATGAAATCGGCACGCCTTATTGCATTACCATAGATTTTGAAACTCTAGATAATGATACAGTTACCATCCGCGACCGCGACACCGGCAAACAGGAAAGAATGGAAATAAAAGATATATGTTTCAAGTTGAGAAAAAAGTTTTAGACAATGGGCTCAGAGTAATCATTGTGCCCATGAAAAATAGCGAGGCAGTCACTATTCAAGTTTTAGTTGGCGCTGGTTCAAGGTATGAGCCAAAGAAAATCAATGGCATCTCTCATTTTCTTGAGCACTTGTTTTTTAAGGGAACAAAGAGCCGGCCGAAACCAGGTCAGGTTCATAAGGATTTAAATAGAATCGGCGCCGCTTACAACGCCTTTACTTCAAAAGAAAACACGGGTTTTTGGGTAAAATCGTCTGTCGAAGATTTTGATGTAGGTTTGGATGTTGTTTCTGACATTCTTTTAGAGCCATTGTTCAAGAATGAAGAAATAGAAAAAGAGCGAGGCGTAATTCTTCAGGAGATAAGCATGTATGAAGATGAACCGCGCCGAAGAGTTATTGATATCGTGGAAAATGTTCTTTACGGAGACCAACCACTGGGACGGGATATTGCCGGCACCAAGGAAACAATTAATAATATCAAAAGAACAGATATTGTAAAGTATGAATCTGACAATTATCTTTCGAAAAATATGGTGGTGATAGCGGCCGGGAATATTGATAAAAAAACAGCTTTTAAAAAAATCAAAAATATTTTTTCTAGAATTAGAAAAGGAGAGAATAAATCCTTCCAGCGGGTAAAAATTTTTCAAAAATCCCCTCAAATAAAAATTATAAAAAAGGATTCTGATCAAACTCATCTTGCTCTTGCCTTTCGGGGATATGATATGTTTGATGAAAAAAGGTATATTCTTAATTTGCTTTCCGTTGTTTTGGGCGGGAATATGTCTTCCCGGCTTTTTACAGAAATAAGAGAAAAACTAGGTTTGGCCTATTATGTTTATAGTTGGGGAGATCAGTATAATGATTGTGGCTATCTGGGAATGGCTGCCGGAATTCCTCATGAAAAAATAGAAAAAGTTATTGACAAGATAACTGAAATTATTAAAGAGATAAAAGAAAAAGGTGTTTCCCAAAAAGAGCTGGCTTTTGCAAAAAGTTTTATTAGGGGTCAGATGGCTTTAAGTTTTGAAACTTCTGACCAAATCGCTTCATTTGTTTCTAACCAGGAGCTTTTTTACAAGAGAATCATGCAGCCGGAGGAGATTTTGAAAAAGATTGAAAAAGTCAGCCAGAATGATATTCTAAGATTAGCCAGAGATATTTTTAAGCCGGAAAAAATCAATCTGGCAGTTATAGGCCATCATAAGGATGCGACAAGAAAAGAAAAGTTATATAGAGAAATTTTTAATAAGATATAAAATGAGCGAAAATAAACAAACAATTATAAATATTTCCACTGGAACCCTGATGAAAATTGTTTTGGTTGGGGGTTTGATTGTTTTTCTTTACCTTATTAGGGATGTAATAGGAGTGATACTTTTTTCAGTGGTAGTGGCTTCAGGAATTGATCCTGCTGCCAAGTGGTTTCAAAAATACAGGATTCCAAGAGTGCTGGCGGTTATTTTTGTTTATCTCATTGCTTTTTCCATATTAGGAATTCTTTTTTATCTTGTTGTGCCACCTATTTTTAATGAACTTTCCAGTCTTGCAGATAATATTCCGAATTATTTAGAGAAGCCACTTGAAATAAGCACGATTCATCAATTTTTGCCTGAAGTTCCAGAATCTATTTCCCAGCTTCTTTTAGGTTTTGCTGAAAACGCGAGAGTTTTTATAGAAAAACTGGCCAGCGGATTTTTTCAGGCCACAACAATGATTTTTGGTGGCGCTCTTTCTTTTATTCTTATTATAGTTCTATCCTTCTATCTTTCTGTCCAAGAAAAAGGAATTGAAAAATTTCTAAGAATTATTGTTCCATTGCCTCAAGAAAATTATGTTATTGACCTTTGGCAAAGAGCCAGCAATAAAATAGGCGCCTGGCTTAAGGGCCAGATTTTACTGGGACTTTTGGTGGGAGTGTTTGTTTTTCTTGGCCTTACTATTTTGCGCATTCCCTATGCCATAACCTTTGCTTTACTGGCTGCCATGTTTGAATTGATCCCTATTTTCGGGCCTATTTTATCAGCTATTCCACCAGTTGGTATTGCTTTTTTGCAAAGTCCTGCATTGGCCCTGGCTGTTATTATTCTTTATGTAATTATCCAGCAGTTTGAAAATCATTTGATATATCCTTTAGTGGTAAGAAAAGTTGTTGGCATTCCTCCTATTTTAGTTATCCTTGCTCTTGTTATCGGAGGTGAACTCGGAGGATTTTTTGGACTTTTGCTTGCAGTCCCAGTAGCCGCAGTTTTAGTAGAAATTCTAAATGACATTGAAAAGAAAAAAAGAATCGCTCAATAATGATTCAGCAAGCTCATCATAAAATGGAAAAATTTTATATTACAACAACTCTTCCTTATGTTAATGCTGATCCACATATTGGTTTTGCATTAGAAATTATTCAGGCCGATGTTATTTCTAGGTTTTATAGAGAGCTAGGGTACAATGTTTTTTTTAATACGGGGACTGATGAACACGGTCTTAAAATTTATCGTAAGGCTCAAGAACAACAAAAAGACCCAAAGATTTATTGTGATGAATGTGCAATAAAATTCGATAAATTAAAAGAGTTATTAAATTTAAGTTATAATAATTTTATTCGAACAACCGACGAGCATCATATTATGGCTGCTCAAGAATTTTGGAATCGTTGTTTAAAGAATGACGATATTTATAAGGCAAAATATAAAACTAAGTACTGTGTAGGTTGTGAGCTTGAAAAAACTGAATCAGAATTAGTTAATGGTAAATGTGTTGAACACCAAAATTTAGAAATAGAGATCCTTGAAGAAGAAAATTATTT
>JAHJXC010000005.1 GCA_018827845.1 Patescibacteria group bacterium | reverse complement strand
GCAACAAAAATAACACCAAAATGTCTTGGAGTCATAAGGTTTTTATTTAATTCGTGATATGCTTTCCACATATAATTTATTTCTAGCATAATGAAAAAGCCGAGTCAAGCCCGGCTAAAGATTTTTTATCTTTATAAACTCTTTTAAGAAACTGTGGCAATCCTCGCAAATCGTAACTATCCCTTTTCTGTCTTTTGTGATAGCAATAAATTCAGCAATCTTACCGCAATATAAAGGTCCGCTTTGTGAATCATAACCAGTTTGTCTAAAACAACGGTGTATTTCAAAATTAGTTGTTTTACGGAATTCAAGTTCTCTTATATCTATTTTTTCTATAATTTCGGGAATAAAATCTCTTTCTAAAATCTTTTTAGCTATTTCTTTTGTTAGCAACATTAGAGCCTCCTTTCCCCCTATTTCTTTATTTTTTTATTTTTTCTTCCTTCCAAACACCAAAATAAAATTGGGCCAACTAAATGCTCTGTCAAAATTAATGATAAAAAGATTATTACTTTTTTCTCAATTCTTTCATCAGTCAAAAAACCTGCTTCTTGCCATAAGTCTTTTAAGTTCATAATTACCTCCGGTCTTATTCATAGCAAAATCCTTGCATTAATGCAAGGATTTTTTTAAACGTTTATATGGCTCTTAAGCATCAAATTAATATATTTTCCCCTTATAGCAGGCCGACCCCTTGTTATTTTCTTACTAAAAATAATGCCACCAGAGGCAGAGTGAGCCACCAGAAAAAGGCGTCACTTGAAGCAAAAAAGTTCTGCACAATTGGAGAAAAAGTGAAAATTTCTTTGGCCGGGAAAAGATGGAAAAGATAACTGAATAAAAGTCCGGATGAAAGAAAACTCAATAAAAGCGCCTGCCACCATTTTTTCTCGCTGCCTTCCGAGCCCAACCTTAACACTTTTGAAAACAAAAGATTGACGATAAAAAGAATGACTAAAAAGACAGCTACCCGCGCCATAAAAGTGCTAGCAATGCTGTCTGTTTTTATGAGCTGGTCCAGATAGTAAAATTTATCAAACAAAAATCCGGAAACATAGAGAGACAAAAGAAAAGAAATCAATTTTGATTTGCCGGCTGAAATGCCGTAAAAAAATCCTACTGCTATAAAGAAAAAAAGGATAATCAAGTCCCATGAAGGATTGGAAATTATTTTTGATATTTGTGCCACATCCATACTTTAATTATACACCTTCTTCTTTAAGTTCTTCAATAAGTTTTTTAGCTTTAGATGATATGTGTTTGGGAGTACGGACAGATATTTTTATCATCAAATCTCCTCTGCTGCCATGGCTCTGAGGCGTACCCTTGGCGCGCACCCTTAAAATCTCCCCTGAATCAATACCAGCGGGAATCTTTAATTTTATTTTTCCGTCAAGTGTTTTTATTTCTTTTTCACTGCCCATCAAAGCATCGGACATTTTTATATCTAAATCCATAAGTAAATTACTCCCTTCTCTTTTGAATATCTGATGCGGATGGACATGAATTTTAACATATAAATCTCCTGCTATGCCTCCTGCTGCAGCTTCGCCCATGCCAACCAGCCTTATCATCTCGCCGTCATAAATTCCCGAGGGAATTTTTATGACAACCTCCTCTTTTTTAGGCATTACTCCCCTGCCCTTGCAAACAGAACATTTTTTGTCGGGAATTTTCCCCTTGCCAAAACACCTGCTGCACTCTCTTGCGGTGCTGAAAGTTCCCAAAAAAGATCTTTTAGTTTCATGCACCCTGCCTGTTCCGTCGCAAGCTAAACATTTTTGAAATCCAGAGCTTGGTTCAAAACCCTCGCCTCTGCATTTCTCGCAATTAGATATTTTTGACAAAAGAATCACCCTGTCAGTGCCAAATACGGATTCTTCAAAAGGAATTTCTATATCAATGGAAATATCTCTACCTCTTTTTTTGCGCCTGGTTCCGGCTGAAGCACCAAAAATATTTTCAAAAATATCCGAGAGGTCTCCGCCAAAGTCGGATCCGCCTCCGGCGGAAAAATTTCCAAAATCAAAACCTCCAAAATCCCAGCCCGGCTGTCTACCCATGCCTTCATTGAAAACCTGCCCGTAGGTATCATATTCATTCCTCTTTTTTTCGTCGCCCAAAATCTGGTAGGCTTCGTTGATCTCCTTGAATCTCTTGTCATCGCCCTGATTTTTATCAGGATGATATTTAAGGGCAAGTTTACGGTATGCCTTTTTTATATCCTCTTTGGAGGCATTCTTAGCAACACCTAAAATTTCGTAATAGTCCTTAGTCATTATTTTTTATTATATCATGTTTTATCCTCAAATTCTGCATCCCTTGGCTGACCACCATCCTTTTTTTTCTCTTCATTCTGAGATTGTTTATACAAAATTTCGCCTATCTGCTGAAGATTCTTTGAAAGTTCTTCTATGGCGTTTTTAATGGCCGAGGCATCATCGCCATCTTTTACTTTTTTCAAGGCCTCTATCTTCTCTTCAATGTTTTTCTTTGTATCAGTCGGCGCCTTTTCTCCGGCATCCCTTAAAGATTTTTCCGCTGTATAAACTAAAGTATCAGCCATATTACGCGCTTCAGCAACTTCTTTCTTTTTTCTATCTTCTTCAGCATACAAATCAGCATCTTTTTTCATTCTCTCAATGTCTTCCTTAGACAAGCCGGAGGAAGCCTCAATGCGGATGGATTGAGTTTTTCCGCTGGCTTTATCTTTTGCTGTGACATTCAAAATGCCGTTAACATCAATGTCAAAAACAACTTCAATCTGAGGCATGCCTCTTGGTGATGGCGGAATGCCGTCCAAAATAAATCTGCCTAAATCCTTGTTGTCAACAGCCATTTCTCTCTCACCCTGCAAAACATGAATTTCAACAGAAGTCTGATTGTCAGCTGCAGTTGAAAAAACCTGCGATTTGCTGGTAGGAATGGTTGTGTTTTTGGAAATAATTTTAGTGGAAATTGCTCCCAAAGTTTCAATTCCCAAAGAAAGCGGGATAACATCAAGCAAAAGCACATCTTTTACATCTCCCTGCATAATACCCGCTTGCACAGCGGCGCCAACAGCTACCACTTCATCAGGATTGATTGATTTATTTGGTTCTTTACCAAAGAATTCTTTAATAATTTTTTGAATGGCCGGCATCCTTGTCTGACCTCCAACCAAAATAATTTCGTCAATATCTGAAATTTTAAATCCAGATGCATCAATGGCTCTTTTTGTAATCTCAATGGATTTATTTATATAGTCTTCCACTAATTTTTCCAGTTTGGCCCGGGTAAGCTTCAAGAGCAGGTGCTTGGGTCCGGAAGCATCAGAAGTAATGAAAGGAATGTTTATTTCAGTTTCAGTGGTGCTGGAAAGTTCGTGCTTGGTTTTTTCCGCAGCATCCTTGAGTCTTTGGAGGGCAATAAAATCTTTGGAAATATCAATACCGTTCTCTTTTTTAAATTCCTCCACAATCCATTTGATAATTCTTTGGTCAAAATCATCGCCTCCTAAATGAGTATCGCCGTCTGTTGATTTCACCTCTATTACATCGTCTCCAACTTCCAAAACAGAAATATCAAAAGTTCCTCCGCCAAAGTCATAAACAACAATCTGTTCGTTTTTCTTTTTGTTGAAGCCGTAAGCTAAAGCAGCGGCTGTCGGTTCGTTTATAATTCTTTTAACTTTCAATCCGGCAATTTCACTCGCGTCTTTGGTAGCCTTTCTCTGGCTGTCATTGAAATAAGCTGGGACGGTAATTATGGCCTCCTCTATTTTTTCTCCCAGTTTGGCCTCAGCGTCATGTTTTAATTTCTGTAGAATCATAGCTGAAATTTCTTCCGGCCTGTAACTTTTTCCTCCCATTTTCACAAGTACCCCGTTGTCGCTTCCTCTTTCAATTTTATAAGGCATAAGTTTGACATCTTTTTGAACTTCCTCATCCTGAAATGCGCGGCCAATTAATCTTTTAACTGAAAAAATAGTATTTTCAGCATTAGTAACAGCCTGCCTTTTTGCCAAAAGGCCCGCTAAGCGCTCGCCTGCCTTGGAAATGGCAACAATAGAGGGGGTGGTTCTATTGCCTTCCTGATTTTCCAAAATCTTGGGCTCCCCTCCTTCTACAATTGCCATTGCAGAATTAGTTGTCCCTAAATCAATTCCTAATATTTTACTCATATTATTTAAATTTACCTATTTTAACTTGAGTCGGCCTTAATATTTTATCATAAATTTTATAACCCCTGCGAATTTCTTCTATAACTATTCCGTCTTTATTTTTATCATTAACTTCAATTTCTCCTGTTGATTCATGCTGTTCAGGGTCAAAGTTTTGCCCCATTGAATCGATCTGTTCAATATTGTGTTTCTTGAGAATATCCAATAACTGGTTATATAACAATTTTATCCCATCCTGCCATGTTTTGTCAAGTTTTTGCCAGTTTTCATTCTTAAAAGCATTTTCAAAGCTGTCTAAAACCGGCAGAATATCTTTGATTATATCAGCTTCAGAAAATTTTATAAGTTCAACGCGTCTTTCTTCATCTTCTTTTCTGGCATTTATAAAATCCGCCTTAGCTCTCTGCCATCCAGCCAAGTACCCTTCTTTTTCCGACATACATTTCTTTAATTTCTCCCTGAGTTTCTTTAAATTTAAATCCAGCGAAGTATTTTCGTCCTCAATAACAATCTCTTCGCCATTATCATCTTCCTTAGCAATTTTTTCATCTGTCATTATTTATAGTTTAGCATCTTCATCCAAAAATGCAAGAGTAAAATAAAAGCCCCGGCAAAACCGGGGTATAAATTTTATTTGGAGCGGGAGTTGGGAATCGAACCCGGATTCAAGCGGTGATTTGTCTGATCCT
>JAHJXC010000054.1 GCA_018827845.1 Patescibacteria group bacterium | reverse complement strand
CGCCAATAATAAAAAGCACAAAAACAACTACAATTATAAACTTCGCAAGCCCAGAGCGTTTTCTTCTAATCATTATTGATTATATTAATCCCAAAATCATTTTTTGTCTATAAAAAAATAAACCCCCGCGATGTTTTGCGGGGGCAAGGAGGGATAGCTAATAGATTTTTCTTCTTATTATGAGCCGCTCTAGACGAGCAGCGCCCGTTTTTTGTCTGGCAAGCCAGGCCTTTTTGCGGAGTCGCCTGTCATAAAGCCAACGGCCCAGCAAAAATTTGAGATATAATGCAACTCCTGCCACGAGAACATAAAACAAGAAATTAAAATTACTAACCATATGCTTCCAAACCGGATTTGTTTCCATTTTTAAACCTCCTTAAATTTTTTCTATCCCAATTATATCAGATTGAATAAAAATGTCAAGTGTTAAGCGCTCTTTTAAAATGCTATTATTTAAAAAATGGATGATATTGAACAACTATTAACTCGCGGAGTAGAAGAGGTGATTGAAAAAGACCATTTAGAGAAACGCCTGCGGGCTGGCGAAAAATTAAGAATCAAGCATGGCGCCGATCCAACTGCGCCTGATTTGCATTTGGGCCACGCCGTTGTTTTAAGGAAACTCAGGGAATTTCAGAACCTAGGTCATAATATAGTTTTTATTATCGGAGATTTTACAGCCAAAATAGGCGATCCCTCGGGCCGTTCTGCTGCTAGGCCTGTTCTTTTAGAAAAAGAAATTAAAGAAAATGCCAAAACATACTTCAAGCAGGCCGGAAAAATTTTAAACATAAAAAAAACAGAAATTCATTATAACAGCGAATGGTTTAATCCGTTGACTGGCGGAAGAGGATGGCAGGAAGTTTTAGAAACAGCCGGCAAATTCACCATTCAGAGAATTTTGGAAAGAGACGATTTTGACAAGAGGATTAAATCGGGGATTGAAATTACCATAAAAGAAATTTTATACCCTCTTATGCAGGCATACGATTCAGTAGAAGTAAAAGCTGATGTGGAAATCGGGGGTACGGATCAAAAATTTAATATGCTGGCCGGCAGGGCATTACAGAGAAGAACGGGGCAAAATGAACAGGATGTCATTACCACGCCGATTCTTATTGGACTAGACGGAGAACAAAAGATGAGCAAGAGTTTAGGGAATTATATCGGGCTAATTGATAGCCCTGATGAGATGTTTGGCAAGACAATGTCTATACCGGACAAAATAATAAATAATTGGGCAGAGTTGGCAACAAATATTTTTCAAGAAATAAAAGCAATAAAAAATCCGCGGGATGCCAAAATGAGACTGGCTTATGAAATTGTAAAAATTTACCACGGCGAAAAAGAGGCTGAAAAAACGCAGGAAAATTTTATAAAACTTTTTCAAAAAAAAGAAATTCCCAAAGACATTCAGGAAATAAAAATAAAAGAGAAAAAAGAACTAGGCGATATTCTTATTAAAAACAAAATTGTCAGCTCAAAAAGCGAATTCCGCAGGCTTATAAAAGATGGCGCCATTGATCTAGATACAAAAACAATAAAAAACGTTCACCATATCATTGACAAGAACGCGGTTGCAAAAATCGGCAAAAAGAAATTTATAAAAATAGTTTTTTATTCGTCGTAGCCCCCTAAATCTTCCATACTAAGTCCCTCATCTTCTTCCTCATCATCTTCATCTAAGGGCAGACTGCTGTCAGTGCCCATTTCATTGTCCCACCCTATCTCATCATCCTCGTAATTCTTTAAAAAAGAACCCTTTAAAAAATCATCCATAGATTGATAACCCCGTGTTTAAAATGACGACCTTGGCTTTATATTCTTTATCTTTTATCAAGAATAAAAACTTTTGTAAAGGGGTCAAATTAAAGCTGTGGATAACTCGCGGAGCAGGTTATGGCTGCGGCAATAGCGTCTATTTCATCGTCGTATTTCGGCTTTTTTTTAAGCCCTAAAATAGCCATTACCATTTTTTGCACCTGTATTTTTTCCGCTCTGCCATAGCCGGTCAGAGCAATTTTTATTTGCAGGGGAGTTAAGCTGTGCACTGGGATTTTTTTAGATGAGGCCAGATATAAAACCATACCGCGCGCTTCTGCCACCTGAAGAGCAGTTTTTTGATTTTTAGTAAAAAACAATTTTTCAACAGCCACAATATCCGGCTTATATTTTTTAATTATCTCCTCCAGTTTTTTACCAAGGGAAAAAAGCCGTTCTTCTTGGGAAAGTTTTCTATTAGAAACAAGGCAGGTAGAATAAATTAACTTGTCTGTTGATGAGGCGGATTTTTCTAGAACCGCGCATCCCATGCGGTCAAAACCAGGATCAATGCCAAGAATTATCATATAGCGTTTGTATATAAATCATTAATATCTTCGTGGTCGTCCAATTCTTCCAAAAGTTTATCAAGTGATTCAGCGTCAGACTCGCTTATTTCAATTGTGTGCTTAGGCAACCACTTATTTTCTTTATATTCGAAAGCCCAGGTGACAGAACGTGATTCTGCCCATTTGGCATTGTGCTTGGAAAGAATATGCTTGATTTCTGCCACGCTGCGGTTTTTGTTGTCTGTGATTCCCTCAACAATAATAGCTGTGCCTCCGGGGCCGTAAGCTTCAAAGCGGACATTTTCTAATTGGGACCCTTCTAATTTGCCAGCCCCGCGCTTAAT
>JAHJXC010000053.1 GCA_018827845.1 Patescibacteria group bacterium | reverse complement strand
TTATGGAACAATATTTTATACAAAATCCCTGGATTATTTTAGCGCTCGCGCTCTGGGTTTTGCCATGGAAAGGCGTGGCTTTGTGGAGGTCGGCGCGCAATGCGCAAAAGTGGTGGTTTATCATTCTTCTAATTGCCAATACACTTGCCATTCTTGATATCATTTACATTTTTTATTTCAGCAAAAAGAAGGAAGAAAAGGTCGAGACAATTAATCAAATTAGTTAAATGTATGAATATGACTTTGAGCAAAAATGCTTTTGGACTTGCCGTAGGAATTATTTGGGGCCTTTGCATGCTTATCTGGGCTTTAACTGCTGCTTATCTTAATTGGGGAGCGGCTGCTATAACCATAATGCAGGATATTTATCCAGGTTTTAAGGCAGGCATTATCGGAGGTATTATGGGAGCAATCTGGGGTTTTGTTGTTGGATATATTTTTGGGTTTTTAATTGCCTTAATCTACAACAAATTTTCTAAAAATCCGTCACAGCCTTCCCAGCCGCAGATTTAAATATTTTTGTTATGGAAAAAATTAAAATAGCGATTGCTGGAATGGGGAACTGCGCCAGTTCTCTTCTCCAAGGTATTCATTATTATCAAGACAAGAGCAATGAAGACGCTGTTGGGCTGATGCATTGGGATATTGGAGGCTATAAGCCGCACGATATTGAGTTGGTGGCTGCTTTTGATATAGATAAAAGAAAGGTAGGTAAAGATGCGTCCGAGGCTATTTTTTCTTTGCCGAATTGCACAACAAGATTTTCCAAAGAAATACCCAGAAAAAATATTAATGTAAAAATGGGAAAGATTCTGGACAGTATTTCTGACCACATGAAAGAATATCCTGAGAATAATACTTTTGTTCTTGCTGAAGAAAATGAAGCCAGCAAAGAAGAGATAGTCAATATTTTAAAAGAATCAGAATCTGAAATTCTTATAAATTATCTTCCTGTTGGATCTGAGGAGGCTGTTAAATTTTATGCTGAATGCGCTTTGGAGGCCGGGGTGGCATTTATAAACTGCATGCCTGTTTTTATAGCCAGCAATCCTGAATGGATGAAAAAATTTGAAGAAAAAAACCTGCCAATTATTGGCGATGATATAAAGTCGCAGCTTGGCGCTACCATAGTGCATAGAATCCTGGCTGATTTATTTCAAAAGAGAGGAGTGAAACTAGAAAAAACTTACCAATTAAATATGGGCGGCAATACTGATTTTTTAAATATGCTCAACAAGGACCGCCTGATTTCCAAAAAAGAGTCAAAAACAGAGGCAGTGCAGGCAATTCTTGAAAAAAGAATGGAAAAGGAAAATATCCATATCGGTCCCAGCGACTATGTTCAGTGGCTGAAGGACAATAAAATTTGTTTTATTAGAATGGAAGGAAAAATTTTCGGCGATGTGCCGATGAATTTAGAAATGAGACTTTCTGTGGAAGACTCGCCGAATTCGGCCGGGGTGGCCATTGATGCCATTCGGTGCTGCAAACTTGCGCTTGAAAGGGGCGAGGCTGGCGCCTTGCACTCGCCCTCAGCTTATTTTATGAAGCATCCGCCGAAGCAGTTTACTGATGATGAGGCATATAGATTAATAGAAGATTTTATTAAAGGAAATGAATAATATTCTTGAGGTAGAAAATCTTAATGTGAGTTTTAACGGAGACAAAGTGCTGGACGGGCTTTCTTTTAATTTAAAAGAAAAAGAAAATTTAGTTATTGTTGGGCCTAATGGAGCAGGCAAGACTGTTTTACTTAAGGCCTTGCTGGGAATTGTTCCTTTTAAGGGCGGGATTAAATGGACAAAAGATGTGAAAATCAGTTATGTTCCGCAAAAGTTTTTTCCAGCCAAAGAGATTCCCTTAAGCGTGGAGGAATTTTTTAATTTTAAGCACGCAGCTGTTAAAGAAATTGAAAGGTGGCTAAAATCAGTGGGGCTTAATGATTTTTCTATTCTTAAAAAGAGATTGGGAAAAGTGTCAGCGGGCCAGTTCCAGAGAATAATGATTGCCTGGAGTTTGATAGATAAGCCTGATGTGCTTCTTTTTGACGAGCCTACATCCGGCATTGATGTGGGAGGCGAGGAAACCATTTATAACCTTTTGGCGCGCATAGAAAAGGAAGTCAATCTCACTATTATTCTTATAACCCACGACCTTAGCGTTGTTTATAAACTTGCTGATAATGTGCTGTGTTTGAATAAAAAATTAATATGCTATGGCTTGCCGCAGCAAACTCTTACTGCTGAAAGCCTGCATCAGCTTTACGGCGAAGAGATAAATATTTACAAACATGACCATGACTGACAGCCAATTTATTTTTAGTTTAATAACGGGAATTTTTGTGGGAGGAGCGGCCGGCTATCTCGGGTCTTTGATGGTTGCGAAGAGAATGGCTTTGGTGGGCGATGCCCTGGGCCATGTGGCTTTGCCAGGCGTGGCATTGGCGCTTTTATATAATATTAATGTTGTTATCGGAGCTTTAGCCACTTTATTTATTGGAATTTTATTGATTTGGCTATTTAAAACAAAAACCGAACTTTATATGGAGGCGCTTGTCGGCGTTGTTTTTGCCGTGAGTTTGGCTTTTGCCTTTTTAATTCTGTCTCATGAAGAGTTGGAAGAGGCGTTAATAGGGGATATCACAAAAGTTGGCGGTTGGGAAACTTTAATTTCCATAGTATTAGTTTTGGCGATTTTTTATATCGTGCGCAAAATTTTTCCAAAAATGATTCTGGCAACTTTATCAGAGGACTTGGCAATGTCGCAGAAAATAAATGTCAGGAAATATGATTTTATTTATTTGATGGTTGTTGGCATTATTGTGGCTTTGGGTATAAAAGTTACGGGTTCATTATTGATAGGCGCTTTGGTGGTTATTCCGCCTGCTGCGGCAAGAAATTTCAGCAGGACTTTGCGCCAGTATTCTTACGCTGGGATGGTCATAGGCGCAATAAGCTGTCTCTTGGGAATCATGATTTACAAAATTGTTGGATTGCCAGCTGGCCCGATTATAATCCTTACCTCTGCCGCCATCTTTTTAATCTCACTAATTTTCAGAAGAAAATAAAAAAATTCCTGACAGATTGTTTTTATTTTAAACGCTTGCTATAATAATCATCATTATGAATAAAAATGATATTCTTCATCATCTTGCCATTATCATGGATGGTAACCGCAGATGGGCAAAACAGCGCGGTTTAAGCACTTTAGCCGGGCACCAGGAAGGCTATAATAATTTCAAAAAAATCTCTGATGAATGCTATAAAATGGGAATAAAAATTCTCACTGTTTATGCTTTCTCAACGGAAAACTGGAAAAGGAGCGGGGCCGAAATTTCTTATTTAATGAATTTGTTTTATGAGAAATTAAAAGAAGAAACAGAATTTTTCAAGGAGAATAAAATAAGATTGAACGTGATAGGCCAGACTGAGAAACTGCCGGAAAAATTAAAAGACCTTGTTTATAAAGTAATGAAAGAAACAAAGAATAATAAGGGCAGGATTTTGAATTTGGCAGTAAGTTATGGGGGCCGAACAGAAATTATTGAGGCAGTGAAAAAAATTATAAGAGCCGGAATAAGCCCTGAAAAAATAAATGAGGAAAATTTTGACAATTATCTTTATACTGTTGGCCAGCCGGATCCGGACCTTGTGATTCGCACTAGCGGGGAAATGCGGCTTTCCAATTTTTTGATTTGGCAGGCAGCCTACAGCGAAATTCATTTTTCTTCCAAACTTTGGCCGGATTTTTCTGTTAATGATTTAAAAAAAGCCATAGAAGATTTTCAAAATCGCCACAGGCGTTTCGGCAAATAACCATGATGTTTTATATTTTTCTTTTTCTGGCGCTTTTAGGGACAGGGGTAGGATTATTCCCAATCCCTGAAGATATTATTGTTTTAAGCGCAGGTGTCGGCGTTGAAGAAGGAGTGGGAAATATTGCCGTTGTTTTCGTTATTATATTTTTGGGCATTTTAATAAGCGATTCAATAATTTTTCTGGCAGGAAAAAAAATAGGGATAAGAATTTTTGATTTTAAGTTTTTTTCTTTTTTATTACCCAAGGAAAAAGTTGAAAAAGTAAACGGATTTTTTGACGGCCACAGCAAAAAACTGGTTTTTCTCGGAAGATTTACTTCTGGTTTCAGGCCGATCGTTTTTTTTGTTGCCGGAATGTCTAAATTCAGGTTTATCAGTTTTTTGTTTACTGACATTTTGGCCAGTTTCATTTATATACCATTAATGCTTTTTCTTGGTTTTCGTTTTTCTTATGATATAAGTAAATTAGTCACAGATATGAGGCAGATTTACCATTTGATTGAAATACTGCTCATTATCTTTATTGTCAGCTGGCTTATTTTCAGAGTTTCCAAGAAAATATTCGGCAACGGCAACAATAATAAAAATGTCTAAACCTATAAAATTAAAGACAAGCGATGGCATTGAGATAAGCGGGGATTTTTGGCCTGCAGGAACACAAAATGCGCCTGCCGGCATTCTTCTTCATATGATGCCGGCGACAAAAGAGAGCTGGAAAGATTTTGCCAGAAAATTGAATCAGGAAGGTTTCCAGTGCCTGGCCATAGATTTAAGAGGGCATGGCGAATCAGAAAACGGCCCGGACGGATTCAGGGAGTTTACTGAAGAAGAACATCAGCAAAGCATTAAAGACGCGGAAACAGCAACGGAGTTTTTTGTTTCCAAGGGAGTCCCTATGGAGAAAATTTTTTTAGCAGGCGCTTCCATTGGCGCCAACCTCTGCTTGCAGTTTCAGTCCATGCATCCGGAGATTAGGGCCAGCATCCTGCTTTCACCGGGATTAAATTACAAAGGAATTGAAACAGAAGCAATGGTTAAGAAATTGAAAGATAATCAATCGCTGTTTTTAATTGCTGGTGGGGGAAATGATGAATATTCTACTGAAACTGTGAATAAATTATATAATCTGGCGCAATCACTTAATAAAGAACTAAAAATCTTTGAAAATGCCGGCCATGGCACCAGTATTTTTTATGAAGAGCCGAGTTTAATAGATGAAGTTATCAACTGGCTGAAAAAAATCTATTTTTAGTTATAATATAACTAATGGCTATAAAAGTCGGGGTATTAAGGGGCGGAATATCGGATGAATATAAAATCTCTCTTAAAACAGGGGAAAGCGTCTTGGCTAATTTGCCTGAAAAATATTCAGGCTACGATGTTATTTTAAACAAAACAGGAGAATGGTATTTTCAGTCCATGCCTGCTTATCCTGAGAGAATTTTTCGTTCCGTGGATGTGATATTTAACGCTTTGCACGGCCATTATGGCGAGGACGGGAAAGTCCAGCAATTATTAGAAGCATTTAATATTCCTTATACTGGTTCGGGAATTCTCGCGTCTGCTTTGGGAATGAATAAAATTTTATCGCGGGAAGCTTTTGCAAGGGCCGGGTTGAAAGTGCCAGTGGGTGATTATGCCAATGATAATGAATCAAGTTTTGAAACAGCCCGCAGGATTATGAGAAAGGTTGGCCCGCCTTGGGTGGTTAAGCCTGTTTCTTCAGGCTCGTCAATCGGAGTTTCCATTGTTAAAAATTTTGATGATTTAATTAAAACAATAGGAGAAACATTAAATCTTGATAACAGAATAATCGTGGAAGAATATCTTGCGGGCAGGGAAGTGACTTGCGGTGTGCTTGAAAGATTCAGGGGAGAGGAGCATTATGCCCTGCCGATTATTGAAATTATTCCTCCGGCTGATTCTGATTTTTTTGATTACAGAGCCAAGTACAGCGGCGAAACCCAGGAGATTTGTCCGGCAAATTTAAATTTGGAAATAAAAAGAATGATTGAGGATATGGCGCGGAAAGCGCATATTGCTCTTGGTTGCAGGCATTATTCCCGCGCGGATTTTATAATTTCGCCTCGCGGCATTTATATTTTGGAAGTAAACACTTTGCCGGGCTTGACCGCAGAATCGCTTCTGCCAAAAGCAGTCAAAGCCGTCGGCTCCTCATACAGCGAACTTCTGGATCATTTAATCAGTCTTGCTTTAAAGATATGAATCAAGATTGGCTTAATGAAATTAGAGAGAGGACCAAAAAAATCCCGCTTGTCAGCGGACGCTCCAATAAATTAAATAGAATCAGTTTTGATGATTTGGTTTTTGTTCCTAGCCAGCTGGCTAAAAAACCGGTGGATTATTTTAAAGAAAAAATCAACTCAAAAACAATTGTCGGGAAAAAGAGCAAAAGGCCGGTTGAAATCAGCATTCCTATTGTTATCGGAGCAATGTCTTTTGGCGCTCTTTCCAGAGAGGCAAAAACCGCTTTAGCCAAGGCATCGGCCATAGCTGATACTTTTGAAAATACCGGCGAGGGCGGAATGCTAGCTGAAGAGCGGAAATATTCAAAACACCTGATTGTCCAGTATTCAACGGGCCGTTTCGGAATTAATGATGAAATTCTTAAACAGGCCGACGCTGTGGAAATAAAAATCGGACAGGGCGCTAAGGGCGGCCAGGGCGGATTGCTTCCCAAAGAAAAAATTACCGATGAAATTGCCAAGGTCAGGGCGGTTGAAAAAGACAAAGATATTTATTCGCCGGCTTCTCATTTAGATATTAAAAATATTGATGATCTGAGAAAAAAAATTGGCTGGATAAGGGAAATAACAGAGGGCGCGCCCATTATTCTTAAACTGGCAACAGGCCATATTGAAGACGACCTTGAATTAGCTGTAAAAGCGGAGCCGGATATTATCGCGCTTGACGGAATGGAAGGCGGAACCGGAGCCGCTCCTGAAGTAATGCTTAATGAAATGGGAATTCCAAGTTTAGCCGCTTTAGCCAGGGCAAGAGAATTTTTAGACAAAAAAGGAGCGAAACAGGAACTATGGATTGCCGGTGGCTTCAGCAAGGGCGGAGATTTTGCCAAGGCTTTGGCTTTGGGCGCTGACGCTGTGTTTTTGGGTTTCCCTTTATTGGTGGCGATGGGATGCACTTATTGCCGATTGTGTTATTTGGGAAATTGCCCTTATGGAATTACTACGCAGAATCCGGAATTAAGAAAAAAACTAAACATAGAAGAGGCAGGGCAGAATATCGCTAATTATATTAAAAATTGCGTGGAAGAAATAAAAATGATTGCCGGCGCCTGCGGAGAAGATGACATTCATAAATTAAACAAAACCCATCTGCGGGCTTTGACTTCCGAAATGGCGGAAATCGTCAAAGTAAAACGCGCATGGGAGTAAAATTGCAGCCGTTAAATCTTGCCTTAGAGAGAAAATAATGTTATAAAAAATCTATTCGGAAAACAACGGGGCCCGTAGCTTAGTTGGTAGAGCGCCTCATTTGCACTGAGGAGGTCGGGGGTTCGAATCCTCTCGGGTCCATAAGGTTAGCCGACTCGACAACGGTTGTCGAGTTGAGTTGATAATTTATAAAAAAGGCATTAGTTTTTTCATTGATTGATTTTATGACAAAGAAAATTTTATTAAAGATTCATAATCCAGAAAAAATTTATAATGAATTAGCGGCAATTCTTTGTCCATATAAAGAGTGTTCTCCTGGTTCGATTATTTTTATTGTAGAGGGCTCTATTGCAAATCCGAGAGTTGGTATTCGGTATCCTGGCTATAAGCTAAAACATCGTACTCTAAAAAGACCGAACAAAAATTCAGCACTTTGGGCGAATCTATTAGATTTTGAAGTCGTTCCCTTTGAGCATAGGAAGGAGGGCAGTTCAGTTTCTTTCACTTACGGGGCTTCTTTCCATAGTCTTGCTTATTAGTTTCTTCAATGAGTG
>JAHJXC010000052.1 GCA_018827845.1 Patescibacteria group bacterium | reverse complement strand
TATTAAATCAAATTCATGAAAGAAAAATTTAAAGACATTATTGAAAAAATAGAATCCCTGAGCGTTCTTGAATTGGCAGAATTAGTAAAAGTGCTTGAGGAAAAATTCGGAGTGTCGGCAGCTCCGACGTACGCCGCAGGCGTAGTCGGAGCTCCGACCTCCGACGCAGAAGGTCGGAGCGTCGGAGAGGAAAAATCAGCATTTAATGTTGAACTAAAAAGCTCAGGAGAGCAAAAAATTCAAGTTATTAAAGTTTTAAGGGACGCGCTCGGTTTGGGACTTAAGGAAGCCAAAGATATGGCAGATGGAGCGCCCATTGTGGTTAAGGAAGGAATGGACAAAAAATCAGCAGAAGAATTAAAGAAAAAACTTGAAGAAGCAGGAGGAGTTGTAGAGCTGAAATAAGAGTGATAATATTAGGGTATGAATGATGCCCTGGAAAAATTATTCGGATCTCCTGCGCGAGTCAAGATTATCCGTTTATTTTTACAGAACCCGCTGGATTTATTTATTTCCAAGGAAATCTCCCGCAAGTGCAATATTAATTCTAATGTTGCCAGGCGGGAGATTTCTCTTTTGAGCAGGATAGGTTTGATAAAACAAAAAACAGCCAGCATTGATACTATTATTAAATTGAAAAACGGGAAGATAAAAAACAAAAAAAAGAAAATTCAGGGACTGGGGCTAGATGAAATGTTTCCATTAATCAGCCCCTTAAAGAATCTTTTTATTGAAGCAGTCTCTTTTAATAAAGAAAGGATGATAAAAGGATTGAAATCTGTCGGAGATGTAAAATTAATAATTCTTTCCGGTTTTTTTACCCAGGCAGAAAATTCTCCAGCAGACCTTCTTTTGGTTGGTGACAGAATACAGAAGCCAAAACTAGACAGAATTTTGAAAAGAATTGAGAGAGAATTAGGCAAAGAGCTTGCTTTTACGCTTTTTGACAGCAAGGAATTCCTATACAGATTCAGCATGTATGACCGTTTTATCCGCGATATTTTAGACTATCCTCATGAAAAAGCATTAAATAAACTGGAGATATAAGCATGGGGGGTTTATCCACAGCCGTTTCCTAAAAGAGCTTGGATATGGTAAAATTTAGATAAGGTCGGTCGATTTTAGAAATTTTAATATTACAATAATATGCAAACTTGGGGTGATGTATTGATAGGTTCATTCCAGCAGTTATGGGGCGGTGTTATAGGTTTTATTCCTAAACTTATTATTGCCTTAATCATTTTTATTGCTGGATGGATAATAGCAGTAGCATTAGGAAGACTGGTTTCTCAGATTATAAGGGCATTGAAAGTTGATAAAGTGCTTCAGGCAATAGGAGCGGAAAGCGCTTTATTAAAAGCAGGTTTCAAGCTTGACACCGGAGCTTTTATTGGCGGACTGGTAAGATGGTTTTTTATAATCGTCTTTTTGGTAGCTGCCATTGATGTTCTTGGTTTGGATCAAGTCAACGCCTTTTTAAGAGACGTTGTCCTTCTTTATTTGCCCAATGTTATTGTGGCAGCTCTTATTCTGGTTGTAGCGGCTTTTATTGCTGATGTTGTTAAGAAATTGATTGTAGGTTCAGCAAAGGCGGCTGATGTTCCTTCTGCCAATATGATGGGAGGAGTAGCAAAGTGGGCCATTTGGGTTTTTGCCATTCTGGCTGCTTTGTATCAGCTCGGCATTGCCGGCGTTTTCGCTCAAACCCTGTTCACCGGATTTGTAGCTATGCTCGCCATTGCCGGCGGTCTAGCTTTTGGTTTGGGAGGAAAAGATGCTGCTTCCCAGTATATTGACAGATTAAGAAAGGATATAAAACCAAATAAAGATTAGGATTCTCTATTTAGTTTATCCACAGTCAACCCCTCCGATGTTCATCGGAGGGGTTGACTTGTTTTTTAAGTTCATTTTTGTTATAGTAAGATTACTTATGAAAAAGAGAATTGGGCAATATTATATAATCTACGAAAAGGATGAAAAAGACGGATATATTGCTTCTGCGCCGGCAATTCCCGGTTGTGTTGTATATGGAAAAACTCTGAAAGAAGCGCATAAAAATATCTATTCAGCCATTAAAGAGTGTTTTGAAGTGATTAAGGAATATAGAGG
>JAHJXC010000051.1 GCA_018827845.1 Patescibacteria group bacterium | reverse complement strand
CGCAAAAGGTTGCTTCTGAGCTATGTTTTCGCGGGATCTGTGTTGGATGGCGATAGGATATTGCCGAATTACAGTTTAGCTTTTGAGTTTTTGGCTAAATGGATGCCTGCGATCAATAAAAATTTCGAACCAAACAAAAACACCGCTAAAAACTTTATTTCTAGCGATGCTTTGTCTATGATAGCCCCATATCATCCAATAAGACTTTCGGAACTTCAAAATAAATTTCGAACCTCAAAAAAGTCTTCAGTTAAAGCCCGACCCGGGGATTTTGCCCCCACTTCAGGCTCTTTGCTCCGGCGGTAGGATTCGAACCTACGACCAAGTGCTTAACAGGCACCTGCGCTACCGCTGCGCTACGCCGGAATTTTGATAGTTTTTACAAAAACTATCAAAAACATTAATTATTTTAGCATTTTTCTAATAACTTTCAAGTTTGCGGAGTTTTTCGTGCTGGCGGATGCGCTCTATGGCCTTAGCTTCAATCTGCCTGATGCGCTCCCTGGTCACTCCAAACTCCTTCCCCACTTCTTCCAGGGTATGAGTTACCCCGTCTTTTAATCCAAAACGCATCATTAAAATTTTTTGCTCCTTTTCATTAAGATCCTGCAGAATTTCTCTGATCTGATCGCCTAATAACTTCAGAGCCGCGTCCTGATCCGGAGAAGGAATTCTTTCTTCCCGAATAAACTCTGCCAAAGTGGATTCATCGCCTTCATCTCCGATCGGCGTTTCCAAAGAAATAGTTTCCTGGTCAATCTTCTGAATATGATGAACTTTGTCTACATCTATATTCATCTCAGCAGCAATCTCCTCAGGCAAGGGATCCCGGCCTAAATCTTGAGCCAGTCTTCTTGATACCTGCTTATACTTTGTAATTGTTTCAACCATATGCACAGGAATTCTAATGGTACGTGCCTGATCAGCAATGGCCCTGGTAACGGCCTGCCTTATCCACCAAGTAGCATAGGTGGAAAATTTGTAGCCCCTCCGCCAGTCAAATTTTTCCACTGCCTTAAAAAGACCGAGATTCCCCTCCTGAATCAAGTCTAAAAGAGTCAGGTCCGGGCTTCGGCCTACATATCTTTTGGCAATGGAAACAACCAAACGCAGGTTGGCTCTTATTAATCTGCTTTTCGCCTCTTCGTCTCCTTTTTCTATTCTTTTGGCAAGCTCCCTTTCTTCATTGGCATCAATTAGAGAAATCTTGCCTATTTCCTTAAGATACATCTGAATATTATCCAATGATTTTTGATCCAAACTCTCCTCCAGTTCTTTATCAGTTTTTTCGCTCTCCAAAGAAAGCAGCTCTTTCCCTTCCAAAACATCTATGTTTTCGGCTTGCAGTCTTTCGTAAAGATCGTCCAGAAAAAAAATATCTTTTTCTATATCAGGAAATTCTTTTAAAATTTCAGAATAAGTGACAAAACCGCGCAAACTGCCTTTTTCCAAAAGCCGATTTATTTTTTCCTGAATGAGCCGGGCCTTTTTGCCCGGTTTTTTTGCTCTTTTCTTAACTGGTTTTTTTGCAATTTTTTTCTTTTTTTTCATAATTCTTTTAATTTTTTATTTAAATCGTTAAATCTATTCAAATATTCAATCAGATTTTCTTCTTTGCCTGACATTTCCAGCTGGCGGATCTTTGAAGTAATTTCTTCGCGCTCTAATTTTATATTCTCTTTCTCTATTTCCATCATAAGCTTATCCAGTTCCTTCTGCAAATCTTTTACTCCGCTATAGCAAAGCTCTGCCTCAAAAATAAACTTTTTTTCATTACTAGCCTGCTTATTGAGTTTGAGATTGTATTTTTCCCTGCATTCTTTCATCTTCTTTTTCAATTCCTTATCCTTGGCCTCATCCTGCCATAAAATAAAACCAATAAGGCGTTCTTTGAGCAAATCTAGGCGCGACCTGCGTTTTTCGTCGTCAAGGCCTGGTTCTGGCATCTCCTGGACTTGCGATGCCGGCTTTGGAATGCGCCTGAGTTCTTCCCAAATTGGCTCTTCTTTAATATTCAGCACTTTGGCAATCTCTCCAACCCAGTGAGCTTTCTCTATTTCATCCGGAATTATGGCCACATAAGGCAGCACTAAATCTCTGATTTTTTTCTTTAACTCTCTTGGGTCATCGCTTTTCTCAAAGAGAACTTCCAGGTAAAATCCAATAATATTCTTGGCATTTTTAACGGCCTTTTCCCAAATTTTTTTATCTTCTTTAATGGCATCAGCCGGATCTTTGCCAGCTGGAATGATTATGACTTTTATTTCAAAACCCTCACTAATAGCCATATCAATCCCTCTTTTTGAAGCCTGGAAACCTGCCTCATCTTTGTCAAAAGCCATGGCTAAATTTTCAGTGAGCCGTTTTATAATCCTTAGATGATCAAATGTCAGGGCAGTTCCTGAAACAGCAATTGCGTTTTTCACTCCTGCCTGATGTGACATTATTACATCCATCTGGCCTTCTACCAAAACGCATAAATCCTTTTTTCTTATTTCTGTTTTTGCATTGTCAAAACCGTAAAGTAATTTGGATTTGTCGTACAAAATGGTTTGAGGCGTATTAATATATTTGGCTGGCTCAGCTGTCGGACGTGCGACGTCCGGCATTTCGGACGTCGCACGTCCGACAAAGATGCGTCCGCTAAAACCCACAATTTGCCCGGCTGAATTGTTCAACGGAAACATTATCCTGCTTCTGAATCTGTCATAATAACCTTTCTCTGATTTAATAATTAATCCGGATTTTTCAATTTCTGAGTCAGAATAGCCCTTGGTTTTTAAAAAACTATGCAGATTTCTCCAGCCTTCTGGCGCAAAGCCAATGCCGAATTCTTTTATTGTTTTATTTTCCAGTCCCCGCTCTTTCAGATAATCCAAAACTTTTTTGTCTTTATTCAATTCAGCTTCATAGAATCTGTTGGCTTCATCAAGCAGCTGCAAAAGCCGGCTCCGCTCGGTTCTATATTCCTGGCTGACAGGCTTAAGTTCAACGCCTGCTCTGTCTGCAAGAGTTTTCAAAGCATCAGGAAATTCAACTCCTTCAATTTCCATTACAAAACTGAAAATATCTCCGCCCTTATTGCATCCAAAACAATGCCAGGTTTCCCGTGCTGGAGAAACAAAAAATGAAGGGGTTTTTTCATGATGAAAAGGGCAAAGGGCTTTAAGATTAATGCCCGCCTTCTGCAATTTTATATAACT
>JAHJXC010000050.1 GCA_018827845.1 Patescibacteria group bacterium | reverse complement strand
CTGCATACTCAAGTTCTTTAAAAGAATCGAAGTTGTTGGATATGAGAGAAAAAAATTGATTTTTCCCAAAAAGGGGCTAATTGTAATTTACAATCACCCCTCTTTATATGAACCAGTTTTAATGCCGTTTCTCTTTTTCCCATGGTATCTTTTTAATCTGCGACTCGTGCCTTTTTCAGTCCCTGACAAAAGGAATTTTTTTGATAAATGGTGGTTTGCGCCCTTTAGAATTTTTTGCATTTACATTGAGAGAGAAAACGCAAAAGAAATTCTTAGAAGTATGAGACTTATGATTAACAAGTTGAATGAAGGAGGAATCATTATTATTTCTCCTGAAGGAGGCAGGACGTTTAAAGGTGACACAGATGGTTTCCGAAGAAAGGGGAACCGAGAGATAAGAAAGTTCAAGTCTGGTATAGAATATCTACTAAAAAAGAGCCATGCAAACATCCTGCCGGTCTGGATAGAGGGCGGAGAGAAAGTGATTCCCAACAAAGTTTCCTTTACTTCAACTTCCTTTCTTTTTCCCAGAATATGGGAGAAAGTTAAAATAACACTGGGGGAACCAGTGAAATCATCAGAGATTAACAATGTCTCTGATTTAGAAGAAAAATTATTGTCAGTTTGAAAGCCGGCGCTCTTTAATTAAGAGCACCGGCATTTAATTTTTCCATATTTGTGTTATCATTAAAATAAATATATTGAGTTATGATAGTGAAAATTGCAAAGATATTTCAGGCGTTTACTTACTGGCCCATTTATTTGAGTCTAAAGTTTTTTGCCAATTATAAGATTGAAGGCCAGGAAAACTTAAAAGGCTTGGAGGATAAAGGGGTGATTTTTGCTTCCAATCACGCTTCCTATATTGACGGCCCAATTTCCGCAGCATCAATGCCCAGGCGCAGTTTCTATCCCAGCGGATTTTTTCCAATAAGATTTCTGGCCTTGCGGCAGTATTATAACTGGATAAATCCTTTTCCAATTCCCTTGAATTTTCTTACTGCAGGGTATGTAAGAATCAATGGTTCAATTCCCATAGACAAGACTGGAGGAGACCTTTTTAAGGCCCTTGTAAACGCCGTAGAAGCCCTTAAAAACAGAGATAAGGTGTGGATATATCCGGAAGGCAGGAGAACTCAGGACGGCAATTTACAGCCAGGTAAAAGGGGAGTGGCGTTTCTGCATCAACAAACCAGGGCTCCAGTCGTGCCAGTCGGCATTTCTGGGAGTTTTAAAATGTCATTCCTCGGATTTCTGCTTGGCAAGCACAAAATTCGCATCAAAATCGGCAAGCCGATTTATAATCTCAACAACGCCTCGCTTGAAAAGGAAGCAGAAAAAGTGATACAGGAAATAGGAGAATTAATGGTATAATAATATAATAGATATATTATGACTTCAGCGATTTTACACTTAATCCTAGCGCTTCTCTCCCTTGTCGGAGGGTTAGTTATTCGTACAGTTTGGGCAAAGCGCAGAATCAAAGAGCAGTATATAAAAAGACTCTCCAGTTTCTTTTTTCTATTTACTTTTTGCCACCTTTCTTTTGGGTTGCCTTATTTAATTTATCCGGACAATTTAAGAGTTTTGGCTTGGGGATATAATTTTGCTATTGCCTTTATGTTTTTATCTGTAATTTTTATTTGGAAAATGGTTTTTGAAATTTTATGTTTCTCTGCTCAAAAAATTAGATCAATGACAATTTTTTTCTTGTTTTTGGCTTTGATAACTGTTCTTGTTCAAATTTTTAATATGCGTCTGCCTACAATTTTTCATAACGGATTTATTATTTGGAATGGCAATTTAATCTCTGGAACAATTATTTCTTTGCATATAATCTTCTTGGTAATTTTGTGGATATATATTCTTTTAAAAAATTGGCCTCAAGAGATTACTTTTATTGAAAAATTAAAATCCGTTTTAATTACAAGCGGAGCGGTTTTAATGGGCTCGTCTTTTATTTACTATATAGCTTATAATTACACTATGGTTCTTTTGTCATTTATTTTTGTTTTTCTGGGCACTACTATATTTATTATTCCATTTTTGATTCCTAAAAAGAGAGAAATTCAATGAATCAGATTGTTTTAGCTGTTATTTTTTTGATTATCGGTATTTTTGGAGGAGGTATTGCCTTTTGGTTTTTAGCGCGCAGACCTAAAAAAGGCGATGAGTCAATTTTAATGCTTCACGAACAGATGAAGGAAATAAGGGGTACCCTTGATTCAAAATTAGGCGAATCAACAAAAGCAATCCAGTACCAATTCAGCGAAAGCGCCAAGATTATCCGCGATGTTACTGAACGATTAGTCAAACTAGATGAAAAAACCAAACAGGTGGTCAATTTTACTGACCAGTTAAATAAATTTCAGGACATTCTGACCAATCCCAAGCAGAGAGGCACTTTTGGCGAATATCATCTTGAAACTGAACTGCAGAATTTCCTTCCTCCGGGAAGATATCAGATGCAATATGAGTTCAAGGATGGGGACAAGGCAGATGCCGTGCTTTTTCTTGATAAGGATAAAATGCTCGCCATAGATTCAAAATTTTCTCTGGAAAATTACAACAGGATGCTTGAGGCGAAGAGCCAATCAGAGCGCGAAGAGTTTGAAAAATTATTCAAACAGGATTTGAAAAACAGGATTGACGAAACAGCGAAATATATAAAGCCAAAAGAGGGAACTCTGGATTATGCCTTTATGTTTATTCCTTCTGAGGCGATTTATTATGATTTGCTGATAAACCAGGTGGGCGCAGTCAAAAGCAACACGCGGGATTTAGTTGAATACGCTTTTCGTCAAAGGCATGTCATTATTGTTTCCCCGACAACCCTGATGGCCTATTTACAGACGGTTCTGCAAGGATTAAGGGCACTGCAGATTGAGGAATCTGCCAAAGAGATTCGCAAAAGGGTGGAAGATTTGGGTAGGCATTTGGGAGGTTATGAGCAATTTATGAAAAAATTGGGAGTGAATCTGGCTGCCACAGTGAACACCTACAACAATTCTTACAAGGAGTTTCAGAAAATAGATAAAGATGTCTTGCGCATCACCGGCGATGCCGTCGGATCAGAAGCGCAGATGCTGGACAAACCGGAGGAAATGGAATAAGATAATTAAGTATGTCTAAACTTGCAGTAATTCAAACTGGCGGAAAACAATATTTGGTAAAAATAGGGGAGACGCTAAAAATAGAAAAAATCAAAACAGAAGGAGATTCTGTTGTTTTTAATGACGTGCTATTAGTTATTGATGGAGATTCCGCCGGAGGCGGAGTAAAAATTGGCACCCCTGTTGTTCAAGGAGCAAAAGTTACAGCCAAAGTGGAAGGAGATATAAGAGGCAAAAAAATAACTGTTCTTAAATACAAACCCAAAGTGCGCTACAGAGTCAAAAAAGGACACAGGCAAAATTATACCAAAATTACAATAACTGACATAAAATAAACTACTTTCTGTTTTTTAAGGCATTGGAAATGGTTTGGCTGTCGCTGTATTCCAGTTCTGTGCCCGTGGAAAGTCCTCTACCCAATCTTGTTATTTTGATATGCTTGCCCTGAGATTGTCGAAGGGGTTCTAGAATTTTTTCTATATAGAGAGATGTGTTTTCTCCTTCTGCTGTTGCGCTTGTAGCCAGAATAATTTCTAATGGTTTTGCCTTTTGGACTTTATTGAATAATTCTTTAAAGCGAAGTCCGCCAGCCGGCGGATTCTTGCTATTAGTTAAGGAAAGTGTGCCGCCTAAAACAAAATATTTTCCATTATAAATCCCGGCTTTTTCAATATTTTCCAGATCAACGTCTTTTTCAACAATCATAAGCAGATTTTTGTCGCGGTTTATATTAGAACAGATTTCACATTGAGGTCCGGCATAAAACCTGAAGCATGAATCACATTGTTTTATATCCTTTTTTATTTCCAAGATATTATCTGCAAAATCTTTGAGAAATTTTGCGTCCTGCCCAGCAAGAAAATAGGCAAACCTTTTTGCTTGCCTTGGTCCAATGCCTGGAAATTTCAAAAATATTTCAATAAGTCTATTAAACATAAATGACTGCTTAAACGACTTACGATGTCGTTTGGTTCACCAAACGACATCGTAAGTCGTTTATACTAAAGTTGCCCGAAATCGCCTTTTTCTATGCTGGTGAAAGTAATTTTTTGAGGATGAAAATGCAGTCTAACTTTTCCAATGGGGCCATTTCGGTGTTTTTCTATTAATATCTCTGCCTCTGACAAAGCAATATTCAAGTTCGCTTCATCATCGCTGTTTCTATATCTGTCCTCCCTATAAATAAACATAACCACGTCAGCATCCTGTTCAATACTGCCGGAATCGCGCAAATCATGAAGTTTAGGCCTTTTATCATGCCGTGATTCAACTGCCCTTGAAAGCTGGGAAATGGCCAGAACAGGCACATCAAGTTCTTTTGCCAGAGCTTTTAAGGAGCGTGATACCTCAGTCATCTGCTGGACAGCGTTCTCAACTTTTTGCCTTGGCGTAATTAACTGGATATAGTCTACAATAATAAGCCCCAGGCCGCCTTGTTCTGCTTGCTCTGATTGCAGTCTTCGCGCCATGGCGCGCATCTGAAGAATATTTTTAGAAGGTTCGTCATCAATAAAAATTGGAGACCGGGAAAGCGTGTCAAGAGCCATGCTGATTTTAGCAAAATCTTCGTCCCTGGAAAGTCGGCCTGTCCTGAGTTTCCAGGAATCTACTTTTGCTTCTGCAGCCAATAATCGGTCAACTAACTGCTGGGAAGACATTTCCAAACTAAATACACCGACTGCCTTTCCTTTTTTAGCAACATTGCGCGCAATATCCAAAGCAAGAGCTGTTTTTCCCATGGAAGGCCTGGCTGCCAAAATTATTAAATCTGATTTTTGCAAACCAGCCAAAAGGTTGTCCAATCCTGAAAACCCGGTGGCAATCCCTCTTATCTCATCGCTGGATTTATGGAGCCGGTCAATTCTTTCCCATGCTTCAGCAAGAGCGCTTTTCACGCTCTGGAATTTTTGTTTGATAGAATATCTGGCAATACTGAAGATTTTTCTTTCCGCTTCGTCCAGAACCAGTTCTATATCTTCTTCTTCATTATAGCCGAGATGGGAAATATGTGACGAAGATTCTATAAGGTCTCTCAAGATTTTTTTCTTGCGCACGAGTTCCGCATAATGCTTGACATTGGCGCTGGTAGCCACGCTGTTTGCCAGCTCTGTCAGATAAGCGCTGCCTCCTGCCTGCTTGGTTAATTTTTTTTCCTTAAGCCGGGAGGAAACAGAAAGAATATCAATGGGCTCTCTTTTTTCATAGAGCTCCAGCATGGCTTCATAAATGGCAGTATGCTTGTGGTCGTAGAAATCTTCGGGTTTTATAATATCAACCACTATGTTCATAGCATTGGCATCCAGCATTAAAGCGCCCAGAACCGATTTTTCCACTTCCAAATCATGGGGAGGAATCCTGATATTGCTTTTTGAGATCTCTTTTTCCATAAAGACGCTTTTTATTATAGCATAATCAAAGACAAATCAACCTTGACAGGAGTAAAATTATATCCTTCTTTGGTATCTTCTATTTCATAGCCGAGTTTGCGGATTTGTTTACGGAGTTTGTCAGCTTGCTGCCAGTTTCTTGATTGGCGCGCCAATTCGCGCCTGTGAGCCAATTTTTTCACTTTCTCCGGAATTTTTGCCGGCGCCAAGGATTCTTTTATTTTTAATCCCAAAACTTTATCAAAATCTAAAATAGTAGCCAGTTTGCAGTCATCAGTAATCAGACGAGATTTTAAAATTTCCTGGACTACAGCCAGCGCCTTAGGAGTATTCAGATCATCATTAATTTTTTCTAAAAACTTTTTTTTAAAATCAGAATTAATATTTCCGGTTTTTGAGATTTGAGATTTGAGATTTGAGATTTGGTTATATAGATGTTCCAATCCTCGCTGCCCTGCTTCCATCGCCTGCCAGGAAAAATTCAATGGTTTTCTGTAATGAGAACTCAAAACAAAAAACCGGTAGGAAAGGGGATTAAAATTTTTTTCTTTCAAAATATTAAGTGTAATAAAATTACCTTCTGATTTTG
>JAHJXC010000049.1 GCA_018827845.1 Patescibacteria group bacterium | reverse complement strand
GAAACTAAAAAAACAAAAGAAAATGGGAAAACATAACAAAAAGGCACGAACTGACGTTTTTAAAACCTGCTCAAGAGAAGTTGTTGGTGGTAGTGGGGTTAAAACGATAATAAGATAGACAAACCAGCAAAACAAACTAACTCCAATCCCAGCTGTTATTGACAGAGAAAGAATCCTAGCAATGGCCCTTGCTCTTAATTTCCACATCTTCTTATCTGGTCTCCATCTACTTGCTTTTTGCCAAGCCAGCGGTATGGCCGCAAGAACTTGTTTAATCTCATAAGATAGATATCCTATAAATCCTCCGAAAAGCATTCCAATCCACCAGAAATACTGGTTGAGCTGCAAAGCTGTTAATGCACCTATTCCTGCACCCAAGGCACAGGAAAGAAATATTTTTAAAGTCCTTTCCATAAACACCTCCTGTAATTTTAGGCGCCAAAGGCACCTGATTTTTTCTGATTATATCTTACTATATTCATTTAAAATGTCAACTATTTACGAAAGGATTATAATTTGCGATAATGGAGATGTTGTGAATATGTTAAAGAAAATTATCTATGTTGTTGTGGCTATTGCGCTTCTTGCCGGTGTTTTTGCTGGAGGCGCTTTTTTTGGTTATTTCCAGCGTCCGGCTGTGGAAAAAGTAGCAGGGCTTTTTAATAAAGAAACGCCCATGCCAGCCAATGTTGATTTCTCGCCTTTTTGGGTTGCCTGGAATGAGATTAATTCAAAATATGTTTCAAAAGATAATTTGGATGACCAGAAAAGAATCTGGGGCGCAGTTCAGGGCATGGTGGAATCTTTGGGCGATCCCTATACTGTTTTCTTTCCGCCACAGGAATCCAAAATGTTCCAGGAAAATATCAGCGGTGATTTTGAAGGAGTAGGCATGGAGATTGCCGTGCGCAAGGGTGTTTTGATGGTTGTATCTCCTTTAAAAGGCACGCCCGCTGAAAAAGCCGGCATTAAAGCAGGAGATAAAATTCTAAAAATAGATGATACAACAACCGCAGACATAACAGCAGATCAGGCAGCCCAATTAATAAGGGGTCAGAGAGGCACGCAAGTTAAATTGACAATTTTAAGAGATGACCAGGACAAATCAATGGAAATAATTATTACCAGAGATGTAATCAAAATTCCGGTCTTAGACACAGAAACAAAATCAGGCGGAATTTTTGTCATCAAACTTTATAATTTTTCCGGCAATTCAGCCAGCGCCTTCAGGAACGCCTTGCGCGAATTTATAAATTCCGGAAAAAATAAATTAATCTTGGATTTAAGAAATAATCCGGGCGGATATTTGGAATTGGCGGTTGAAAACAGCAGCTGGTTCTTGCCGACCGGCAAAGTGGTTGTCCGCGAGCAATTTGCCAATGGCGATGAGGAGCTGTACAGAAGCAAGGGCTATGATATTTTTGAAAATTTGCCCATGGTTATTTTAATCAATGAAGGAAGCGCTTCTGCCTCGGAAATTATGGCTGGCGCTTTGCAGGAGCATGGAATTGCAAAACTTGTGGGAGAGAAGACTTTTGGCAAGGGCTCGGTGCAGGAATTAGTTCAAATCACGCCGGATACTTCATTAAAAATTACCATTGCCAAATGGCTGACTCCAAACGGCCGGTCAATTTCAGACGAAGGCCTTGAGCCGGATGTTGAGGTGGAATTAACAGAAGAAGATTTTGAAGCCGGCCGAGATCCGCAGATGGATAAAGCGATGGAGATAATTAGTAGTCAGTAGCCAGTATTAAGTATTATGAAGGTGATTTTATTGCATGATGTGCCTAATATGGGCAGGAAATATGATATAAAGAATGTAAGCGATGGTTATGCGCGGAATTTTTTGATTCCCAGAAAACTGGCTCAAATTGCCACCACTCAAAGCATTCAATCTATTGAAAAACAAAAGAAACAAAAAGAGCAGGAAAAAGAAGTCCAAAAAGATATTCTGGGAAAAAATATTGAGACATTGGAAAACCTGACAATTTCCGTAACTGAAAAAGCCAGCGAAAAAGGCCATTTATTTGCCGGCATTGATAAAGAAAAAATAAGCAAAATTCTGAAAGAGCAAAAGCAAATTGATATTCCGGTTGATATAATAGAACTTGAAAAACCGATAAAAGAAATCGGAGAATATAAAATTAAAGTTAAAGATAAAGAATTTTTATTAGTAGTCAGTAGTCAGTAATCAGTATGACAAAATATATTTTTGTAGTTGGAGGAGTTATTTCAGGAGTAGGCAAGGGAGTTGCCTCTGCATCTATCGGAAAAATTCTCCAGTTCCGCGGCTTTAATGTCACAGCTATAAAAATTGATCCCTATGTTAATGTGGATGCCGGAACCATGAATCCCATTGAGCATGGCGAGGTTTTTGTTTTGGAAGAAGGAACAGAAACCGATCAGGATATGGGAAATTACGAAAGATTCTTAGAGAGAAATTTGCCAGCCATAAATTATATGACAACAGGCAGTATTTATCAGGCAGTGATAAACAGGGAAAGAAATCTCGGTTATGGAGGAAAATGCGTTGAGGTTGTTCCTCATATTCCCTTGGAAATTATTGACAGGATAAACAGGGCAGTGGCTAAAGCCAGGGCTGATTTTGTTATTGTTGAAGTTGGCGGTACCGTAGGAGAATACCAAAACATTTTATTTTTAGAAGCAGCCAGAATACTGAAATTAAAAAAGCCAAACGATGTTTTATTTGTTCTAGTCAGCTATCTGCCGATTCCCAGCAAAGTAGGGGAGATGAAGACAAAACCAACCCAATATGCGGTCCGAACTTTGAATTCCGCAGGAATCCAGCCTGATATTATTATAGCCAGATCGCGTAATCCTTTAGACAAAAAGCGCAAAGAAAAAATTGCTGTAAATTGCAATGTTCGGGACGAAGATATTATTTCCGCGCCGGATGTGGAAGGCATTTATGAAGTGCCAGTGAATTTTGAAAAAGACAATTTGAGCGGCATTATCTTGGAAAAACTGAAATTAAAACCGCGCAAAAAAGATTTTAAGAAATGGGCGAGAATGGTTAGAACAGTGAAAACAGCAAAAAAGCCCGTAAAAATAGGCATTGTAGGCAAATATTTCGGCACCGGAGATTTTGTTTTGGCTGATTCTTATATTTCTGTAATTGAAGCAGTCAAGCATGCCGCCATTTTTCACAAAAGAAAACCCGTTATAGAATGGATTAATTCCGAACAATTTGAGCAAAGCCCGCAATCAATTAAAAAATTGAGAGATTATGACGCTATTATTGTACCAGGCGGATTTGGCAGCAGGGGAGTGGAAGGAAAAATAAAGGCCATCCAGTTCTGCCGCATTAACAAAATTCCTTATTTGGGTTTGTGCTATGGCATGCAGCTGATGGTTATAGAATTTGCAAGAAATATCTGCGGAATGAAAAATGCCAACACAACTGAAGTAGATAGAAAAACAAAATATCCGGTTATTGATATTATGCCGGAGCAAAAAAAGAATCTTGAAGATAAAAATTTTGGCGCCACTATGCGCTTAGGGGCTTGTCCGGCTGCCTTAAAGAAAAATACTATTGCCTTCCGCTCCTACGGAGAACATTTAATTTCCGAACGGCATCGCCATCGCTGGGAAGTTAATCCTGATTATATAGAGAAACTAGAAAAGAAGGGATTGGTTTTTTCCGGCCAGTCACCAGACAAAAGATTAATGGAAGTTGCTGAATTGCCAAAAGAACAGCACCCCTTCTTTTTAGGGACGCAATTCCACCCGGAATTTAAATCGCGGCCTTTAAGTCCGCATCCATTATTTAGAAAATTTATGAGAGCAGCGATTACTAAGAAGCCGAAACGTTGACAACTTTACGCTTTTTGGTTTGCCCGTCAAATCCTGTTTTATTTTTTTTTGTAAATTTAACAATGCCGGAACGGATAGCATAAAGTGTATGATCATTGCCAACCCTAACGTTTTGGCCAGCCAATATTTTGGTTCCGCGCTGGCGCACCAAAATAGAACCAGATTTTGCCGGCTGGCCGCTATAAAGTTTAACACCTAAATATTTAGGCCTTGCATCACTTAAATTTTTTACTGAACCTTGAGCTTTTCTGTGAGCCATATAAATAATATGTTAGCAAAAATTAAAAATTTTATCAAGCCCTGTATAGAAAATTTAAAAAAATTTCTTATACGGGGCAAGTCCAATGAAAAAGACTTATTCATAGCCATAATTATTGTTATGGTCGCCTTAATCAGTTTTGGCTTAGGCAGATTGTCTAAAATTAGGGAAAATAAGCCCCCAATCACTATTGAGAACATGAGTGCTTCCGCCATAAAGATTGAACCTGAAGAAGGCTCAACCTTGAATAGCGGATTGCTGGTAGGCTCAAAAAATGGCACAAAATACCATTATCCTTGGTGTTCAGGCGCACAGCGCATCAAAGAAGAAAATAAAGTCTGGTTTTCCTCAGTTGAGGAAGCCAAAAAAGCCGGCTACACCCCAGCTGCCAACTGCAAGGGGTTGTAAGCTTGCCCTGAGTTTGTCGAAGGGTTGTAAAATTAATCTCAAAATGCTATGGATAATGATAGGTCATAGACCTTTGAAATTTTTATATTTTAGGAGGAAAAAGGAGGTAAGTAATGGAAAAGAAAGATCTTATAATTTCAGAACGAAGAAGTGTAATTGTTGCTGCGGATGTTAACAATGTCGCAAGCCTCATAGACGTAGTTGAGGCGACTATTGATGTACCGGGAATAAGCGCCTACAAAATAGGAGCAAGTCTGGTAAAACATCTTGATAATGTCGTTTCAAATATCAGAAAAATCGGAGCAAGAAAAGAGAAAAATCCATCTATTATCTACGATCATCAAAAAGCTGGCAATGACATTCCGGATATCGGCACAGGATTTGCAAAAATGCTCGCAGAATCTGGTGTTGATGTAGCAATCTTGTTTCCTTTTGCAGGTCCGGCGACCCAGGAGAAGTGGACGATGTCTTGTTTTGAGGCGGGATTAAAAGTTATTACCGGTGGAATTATGACCCATCCCAAGTTTCTTGTCAGCGAGGGCGGCTATATTGCTGATGATGCACCAGAGAGAATCATCCGCCTTGCTGTTGAGCTAGGAGTGAGACATTTTGTTGTTCCTGGTACTAAGCTTAATTGGGTGCAGAAAATTAAAGAACTCCTTGACAACTTGCTCGGTTCCGGAAACTACGTTCTTTATGCACCAGGTTTTGTAGATCAGGGCGGTATCATCACTGAATGCGGTAAATTTGCCGGTGATAACTGGCATGCGATCGTAGGCTCTGCTATTTATAAAAAGAAAACTCCAGCAGAAATGAGAGAGGCTGCTATTCTTGCAACGAGCCAGATCAATAATGATGAGGCAGTTATAGGACTTGCATAAACCATTAAGTGGCGGATTGGGAATGAATATTTCCTTTCCGCCGCTGAAATTCTTTGAAAAGGAGGTGAAGAATGATAACTCTAAAAGAACTGATGCTAATTAAGCCGGAAGACTTTAAGAAAAAAGTTATACTCATAGACGAAATCCTTTCTTGGTTTTCTCTCCTTGATGCTTCATGGATTCACAGCGGTGATCCGAAGGATCCTCATGCGGAACTTACTTCTGGCTGGTGCAGTAACGGATTTTTCGATTGCTTACGCGTTCTCAAATACATTAATCTTTCTGATATACTCGCAGACCAGTTGGGGAAAAAGATTCGTAAAATTATTGATTACACTAAAGTTGATTGGGTGATAGGTTCTCCTATGGCTGGAATTACCTTTGCCCACGATGTAGCCAGAGCTATTGATGCGCCGATCAATATGTGTGTAGAAAAAGATCCGGCGGATCCAAAAGGCAAACGTATGATATGGAAAAGAATGGCAATCCCGGAAGGAGATTGGGTTTTACAAATTGAAGAACTTACAACTACTGCACATACCCTTAATGAAGTGGAAAGAGCGATAAGAGAAGGAAATCCAAATCCAGTCAATTTTCTTCCGTACGTCGGTATCCTTGTCCATCGGCCGCCAAAACTGCCGGTTGATTATTATGACCAAAGGATTGTTGTTGCTCTGATTGAAAAAGAAATCTGGGCAGTGCCTCCAGAAGAATGTCCTTTGTGTAAACAAGGATCAAAACGATTGAGGCCAAAAACAAACTGGAAAGAGCTGACAGGAAAAAATTAAAGAAAAAAGGCGGTGTGTGTTGTTAAAAAACACCATCGCCATTTTTTTATCCCGTTAGAAATAAAAATTTCTAACGGGATTTATTTTTCTTCTTTAATTTTCTTTTTGGAGGCCGTGAGAGTAGGGAAGCGCTTTATATTGCGCAGGGCGAGAATTTTTTCTTGAATGCCGTCTGGCAAAGAATTAAGGATTTCTTCCAGTTTCTTTTCGTCAGCAGATAAAATTTCTTTCCACTTGCCGATTGGCTCTAAAATTTCCTTAATTTTTTCAAGGTCATAGGAGAATCTTTCCTGGATTTTTCTGGTTAAATACCCCTCGCTTCCAAAAACTCTTTCTATTTTTTTATCATCCATAAAACCGTAAATAATTGTTTTTAGTTCGTCCAAGCGTTCATTGTTGGCTTCATTTTGCTTTTTTAATTCAAAGTATTCAGCCGCAACTTTTTTGATTTGATCATCATCAAGTTTTGCATACTTGCTTTCATAAAGATGTTTCCACATCGGGCACATCGGCCGATAACCGCACCAATCACACAAAGGAGAAGGAAAGGGCGGAAAATCGTAATTATTTGCTTTTCTTTCTTCTATCTCATTGATTGTTTTTATAATTGTTTTTTTGGTTTTCTCCAGCTGTTCGTCCGAGCGGGTGCTGGAAATTTTTTCTCCGTGCTTGAGAAAATAAAAACTAAGCTTGATATTTTTAGGGGATAGATGGGGCCAGCGTTTTATTAAACCCAAGTGATAGATAGACATCTGCAAATCCTGATCAAGAGCATCTTTAGAAGGCATTCTCTTTTGCGTCTTATAATCAATAATTTCATAAATATTGCCTTCGCGCTCTTTATCAATCCTGTCAATGATGCCAGCCAGAACATGTTTTTCTTTGCTTTTCTCATCTATTATTTCTGTTTCAAAGCGGGATTCCAAATCCACAACATTGAAATTCCACGGATGGTTTTCTTTATAGAATTTTTTGAGCAACAGGATGCCTTCGTCGCAGTATGCCTTAATTTTTTCTCCATCTTCCTCCATACTGAAAGCGGAAGTTTTATCCTCCCAGGCATTGCGAAAAAAGTTTATCACCTGATCTATGGTGGGGTAGAGTGGACTGCGCTCAAACATATACTTCAAAGAGGAGTGGATTGCAGAACCAAAAATCATCTCAATATTTTTTGGGACGCGAATTTTATCAATATCCTGAAATTTATATTTCAGCGGGCAACTTTTATATGTATCTAATGCTGAATAAGATATGCGCATAATTAAAGGGGAGTTTAAATGGGACTTCGCACAATATACCTTTTCCGACGTTAGGTTATTTTATCCCAGAGATATTTGGCTGGATCTGCAAGATATGTGTGCCAGACGTATTTTACGCCTTCCCATGCATAATTCAGGTTATTCTGAAAAGTTTCGCTATCCACAATAGAACGCAGATTTATGCCAAAATAACTCAAAATAAAGATAACTATGATTATAAGGATGATTAATTTTATAAAACCGCCTTGTTCTTCCATAATATTACGATTATACCATTAGTTTCCTAAATACGAAAGTGGATTTAAATAACTGCTGCGCGAAGCCACTGGCAAAACAAGCATTGTTCCGCAGATTTTGCTTTTAATTTGGTCAACTTTTACACCTTGGCTTGCAAAAACACCAAAATGGAGATGAGGTCCTGTAGTATAGCCAGTATCACCGCTATAGCCGATAATTTGACCGGTATTTACCTGCTGGCCTTTTAAAACTTTTATTAAGGAAAGATGGGCATATAAAGTGCTTAAATTATTGGGATGTTCAATAAGAACCCATCTGCCGTAAGAAACACCACGGCATTGCTTATCTGTATCTCCTGTCTCAATTACAATACCTTCTTTTGAGCTTTTGGTAGGAGTGCCAACACTTGCCCTGAAATCAACACCATTATGACCCATCCCGTTATAAACCTGGGGATTGGCAGTTGCAAACGGCGTATTTCCAAAATACTGGGTTATTTTTATCTGATCTAGGGGCCATTTTAAAACCCCGCTCCCAACAGGCGGCAAAGATTTTGGGTCTATTTCTATGCGTATCTGGTCTTCAATATCCCTTATTTCTTCTTCCAATGCCTTTTGTTTGGCTAATCTGTCAGCCAAAAGTTTTTTATAATTTGCTTCTTTGTTTTTGGTTTCTTGCAAAAGCGTGTTTTTTGTTGATTTATTTGATTCTGCAAGGGTTTTTTGATCAACAAGCCGTGATTTTAATTGCTCAAGATTATTTTTTTCTGCTTCCCTTTCGTCCTTCTCATTTTCAAGAATTTCTTTAAGATTTTTTAATTCTTCAAGATTAACATTTATTTCTTTCTGAAAACTCTCCATCCTTTCCAAATCACCGAAAAAATCAGAGAATTTGTCATGAGACAGCGTTATTTCAACAAGCGATTGTGATTCCAGCTCATTAATGTTTCGCATTGTTTCTGAAAGAACTGTTTTTCTATCGCTAATTGATTCTGTTTTATCATTTATTTCCAATTCCAGCCTCTCAATATTATAAGCAGTGGCTTCAACTTCTTTATTTGTGTAATAAATATCAGAGTTAAATTTTTTGAGGTTTATTTCAAGTCTTTTAATTTCATTATTAAGGGTATTTTTTTCTTCAGCCGCCTGGTCAAGCTGGGTCGTGTATTCATCAATTTCTTTCTGGATCTGGTCCATCTGGCTGTTTCTTTCTTCTATAAGCTGCTTTAATTCATCAACGCGGGAAGCAGAAAAACTAGTAACCGGTAACCAGTAACTAATAATTAGCAATGCCACAAAAAATATTATTCTAAATTTTCTTAATTGCATTTTGTATTCTATTCAAAGTTTCTTTCTTGCCTAATATCTCTGATATTATAAATGGTTCTGGCGATTTTTCTAAGCCCGAAAGCGCCATTCTCAGAGGCCAAAGCACATTGCCTCTGCCCTGTTCTTCTGCATAAGACCAGACCTTTTCTTTGATATTGTGCGACGTAAAATCATTTTCTTCTATTTTCTTTAAAATTTCTAAAACTTTTTCCAGATGCTGTTTTGTTTTTTCTAAACTTTTTTCCTGCTTCCATAACAGCGTTTCCTTTTTATATTCCGGCTGTTCAAAAAAATATTCAATACCCTCCCCCGCTTCTGCAAGCGTATCCATTCTTTCCTGTTTGAGTTTTATAATCTTCTTAATTTTTGAGATTTGAGATTTGAGATTTGAGATTTTAATGTATGGTTCGCATTTTCCAATCAATTCATCAATATCCATTTTTTTAATATACTGGCTGTTTATCCAGCTTAATTTCTCAATATTAAAAATAGCGCCTGACTTTTGCACCTTAGAAAGGTTAAATTGTTCCACAAGCTCTTGCATTGAAAAAATCTCCTGGTCAGTGCCTGGATTCCATCCTAAAAAAGCCAAAAAGTTTATTAATGCTTCCGGCAAATATCCAAGTTCTCTGTATTCATCTAAAGAAGCTGCGCCATGGCGCTTGGAAAGCTTGGAGCGGTCAGGGCCTAAAATAAGCGGAATATGGGCGTACAATGGCCTGGGAGCGTTGATTGCTTCCTGGATGAGGATTTGCCTAGGAGTGTTAGAAATATGGTCTTCGCCTCTTATGACATGGCTGACTTTCATTTCAAAGTCATCCACCGCCCCGGCAAAATGAAACAAAGGAGTTTGCAAATTTTTGGCAATTACAAAATCTTCTAATTCAGTGGTCTCAAATTTTATTTCTCCCCTGATTAGATCATTAAAGGCGACTATCTGATTTGGATTTCTAAAACGAATCACCATATCTTCAAAATAGGCTTTATCTTCGTCTAGAAGTTTTTGCAAATATTTTTGATAAATTTCTTTTCTAGTGCTTTGTTTGTAAAACTCGTCCCATTCCAAATCAAGCCATTTCAAATTATTTATTATATCCTCTTCATATTCTTTTTTGGATCTTTCTGTGTCAGTATCCTCAATGCGCAAGATAAATTTTCCATTATTCTGCTTGGCAAACAAATAGTTAAAAAGCGCGGTTCTCGCTCCCCCAATGTGGAGCACGCCCGTCGGACTCGGCGCAAACCTAGTTATGACTGCATCCCGAGACGCAGTTTTTCGGGATTGACTATTATTTCTATTTATGCTATCCTTCTTTTCAGATTGAAGTTTGCTCATTAACCTTATTTTAACATATTTTTCTGGAAGAAAGGAGAAAAAGCAATGGATGTTATTTTAATGAATTTGGGTTTATTAGTCTTAGGTCTATTATGGTTATTGTCAGTATTTACATTTCCGTTCACATCTGCTTATGTAATAGCATTTTTATTCATGTACTTTAACGGAATAGCAAATTATTATGTTGTATTCGAACTTGGTATAATCCACGTTATGATTGTGGTTGCAATATTTCTCTTCGATATTTTCAGTCTACGAGAAAGATTCCTGGCCTTAAGGACCATAAAATAGAATTAGAATTCGTACCTTATTAAGCCGATCGGGATTCAATCCCCTTCGGCTTTTTATTTTGTCCTAAACAAGGTTTAGGACAGTTTAGGTCAAAGTACAATTTCGTCATTATAATGCTCATCAACGAATTTTTTATATTCTTGAACACTATTAAATTGTCCTTCAACAATATTTTTATTTAAAAGATGTTGCCATCTATTTTCCGAAACAAAATCTTGATAACTTGACCATGGATATTGGTCTTCTTTATCTTTCCAAGACGAAATATCCTTGCTGTTTTTGTGAATATAGCACGAAAGAGCCAATAAATATTCATTATCGCCTATATGTTTTGAATTAAATTTATTTTCAAAAAGATGCCCCCTTCTCTCGTATTTTAAATTAAAATATTTTGAATGGCTTACTAAAATTCTATGCAAATATTTTGAGATATTCGCTTCCCCACGTTCTCCTAATAATAAATGAAAATGCGTTGGCATCAGACAAAAACAAACTATATCCACTAATGGTTCTCCTACGTCTGCTTTGCGATTTGTTATGTCCCAAACAAGGTTTAGGTCAATAACACGATCCATGCGTGGAATAGATTTTTCACCATTTGCCGCAAACATTAGGGTTAAAAAACGCTCGTAATCCTTTTTTTCTTGAAAAATTTTAAGATTTTCTATGCCATGTGCATATATATGATAAAATTCACCTTTTACAAAATTATGTGGTCTTACGGTCATATTTATATTTTATGTCCTAAACCTTGTTTAGGTCAAGTTGTGTAAATTAGGTATTGTACAAATAGAAATAAAAAATACAGGCCTATTAGAATGACGCTTTCGCGGCGGGAGATGCTGGAACGAGTATAAACAAAAACATTTAATAAAAGCAGGGCGGTAATGAGAAAGGCAGCGGCAATAAAAAAACTCAGACTGTTATTGATATGAATCGGCCTTATCATACTAACCAGACCAATTATAAAAGCCGAATTAAAAGCTATGGCCCCTATTGCATTGCCTATACTCATTGAAGAATGCTTGAGCATGGAAGCCCTGATACCAAAGGCAAGTTCAGGCAATGTTGTTCCTAGGGCAACAAAAATTATTCCAAAGGTTAAGGCATTTATGCCAATTTCTGAAATTAGCTGTTTGCCTGACCAGACAAGGACTGCTGAACTGGCAATAAGAATGATAATCCCCAATAAAAAATTTCCCAGCATTTTAAAAACCCCGTAAATCGTGTGATTGTTAAATTCAATTTCCTGGATTGTTTTTGTAAAATATTCTTTTTCTCTAATCAAACTTATTATATAAAGCACAAAAGCAAGAATTAACAGAAGGCCGTCGCCGCGCGAAATCACGCCATCAGTCGCCAGAAATATCGGAAATAAGGCAATAAAGAAAATGAGCCAAAAATTTTTCTGGGAAATCTTACTCTCGATTTTAATCCCCTTGCTCAAAAAGGCCACCAATCCTATGACCAGCGTAATGTTTATAAAATTAGCGCCGATAATATTGCCTAGGGAAAGTTTTGGTATGTTTTCTATGGCTGAAGAAATTCCAACAAAAAGCTCGGGAATAGTAGTGGCAAAACTCATCAGAATGAAAGCAAGAATATATTCGGAGATTTGGAAAAAACGTGCCAGGCGCGTCAAAGACTTTACAAGCGTCGTCCCTGCCTTAACCAAGAATAAAAAAGATATAATAAATATTATTATGTTCAGAATCATAATTTTATCTCTTTTTCAAAAAGGAAATATTTAACTGTTTCAATAACTGCAAAATTAAGCAAGCCAAAAGCTAAAAGTATTAAAATTTCTGAAAACGATAATGTTACTAAAGAAAGAAGTTTTTGCAATATGGGCACAAATAAAGAGGTTAAAAGAAGCAATAAACTTGTCATAAAAGCAAAAATTAAATACCGATTAGAAAATATCTTTATTTTCCAAATTGGTTTTTTCAGATTTTTAAAGGAAAAAGCGAAGAAAATACTGCTGACGGAAATAGCCGCAAACATAATGGTTCGTATCTTTTCAATGGAATAACTAAAATAATTAATAAAGAAAAAGTACAAGGCCGTAAGAAGCACGCTTGTAATAAGCGTAACAATAAAAATCATCTTTTTTAATTTTGGAGTCAGAATTTTTTTAGGAGACTTGGTCTTTGGGTTTCTTTTCATTAAATCTTTTTCTTTTGGCTCAAAAGCAAAGGCAAAATTCATAAAACCCTCTTGTATAATATTTATCCAAAGAATCTGTGCGGGCAAAACTGGCAATGGAAATCCTAAAATAACAGCTACTCCAATTAAAACTATTTCACTAAAAGAAGTAGATAAAAGATAAGCGATTATTTTTCTTAAATTATCCAAAATTCTTCTTCCTTCCTCAATAGCATAAACAATGATGCTAAAACTGTTATTCAAAAGCACTATATCCGATGCTTCTTTTGCCACGTCTGTGCCCGATCCTAATGCCAAGCCTATGTCAGCGTGCTTAAGAGCTGGCGCGTCATTTACGCCGTCTCCTGTCATTGCCACTACTTCGCCTTTTGACTGCCAGGCTTTTATAATCCTCATTTTTTGATGCGGCAAAACACGGGCAAAAACATCAACTTTTTCCACTATATTTTCAAGCTCTTGGTCGCTCATTTTTTCTATTTTTTCTCCTTCTAAAAGCAAGCCGCCTTTTGTCATCAAGCCAATCTCCTGCGCTATTTTTTGCGCAGTAATAGCGTAATCTCCTGTTGCCATTACAGGCCTGACAAAAGCTTCCTGGGCCATTTTGATTGATTCTGGAACATCTTCTCTTAAGGGATCGTGGAACCCGATAAATCCTCCAAAAACCATTTTTTCAAAAATCTTTTTTTGCTCTTCTCCGTCATGCGGAAAAGATTTTTCTTTTATATTTTTATAGGCAATTCCCAAAATTCTTGCGCCACTACTTGTTTCTTTTTCATAGACACGTTTCAGTAGATTGAATTCTTTTTCTCCTATTTTTAATTCTTTTCCCCCGGCATATATCTTGTCGCAGAGACCCAAAATGAGCTCTGGCGCACCCATCATATAAATGCGCCAATCATCTCCGGGATTTTTATACAAAGAGGCAGAAAATCTTCTTTCAGAATCAAAAGGAATAAAGTCAACGCGCGGACTTTTTTTGAATATTTCTACTGGCCTTAGTCCTCCCTCAATTGATGCCATTAAAATCGCCTTATCCATAGGGCCTCCTCTGATTTTCCATTCTTTCAGTTCATCTTCAGGATTTTCTATAAAAGAATTTGAAGCAAGCAAAGCCATTTGTAAGACCTCCAATCTGTCTTTGTGCTCCCTGTTTTCAAATTCTTTGTTTTCAGAAAAATAAGTCATTATTCTTGAAACATTCATTTCCGCTTTTGTTAAAGTGCCTGTTTTGTCCGTCAAAATAAGAGTTGACGAGCCCAGAGTTTCAGCCGCATTAAGATTCTTCACCAACCCTCCCTTAGAAAGAATTCTTTCCATGCCTATTGCCAAAACTACAGTAACTGCGGCTGGCAATCCTTCTGGAATGGCTGAAACAGCCAGAGCCACAGAAATTAAAAGCATGTCAATAAGCGGTTCTCCCCGGATAATTCCTATCACAAAAATAAAAGAAAGGATTAGGACAATGGCAAGCCCCAGGAATCGGGCCAAATGTTTGATGCCTTTTTGAAGAGGAGTAATTACATCATCCCCTTCTTTCAGCACTTCGGCAATTTCCCCCATTTCTGTCTTAGAGCCAGTATTGACCGCCACTGCCTTGCCCCATCCTTCGGTAATCAAACTGCCCATCCAAACCATGTTGTTTTTATCGCTAATGTGCGCTTCTTCTTTGATTTTTGCTTTCGGGTCTTTTTTAATGCTCAGCCATTCTCCTGTTAAAATGGATTCATTTGCTTCAAGCCCTTTGCCTTCTATGAGCCGGCTGTCAGCAGGAATCCTGTCTCCCATTTGAAGAATAATGATGTCGCCCGGCACCAGTTCAATCGCTTCAATAACTTTTTGCCTGCCTTCGCGCAGGACAGTGGCAAATTTTTTTTGTGAGGACTTAAGCTTGTCAAAGGCCTGCGAGGCCTTGCCCTCCTGGATCATGCCGATTGCAGTATTAATAAAAACAGCAATAAAAATTACAATAGTGTTGGTATATTCCTTGAGAAAAAATGTGATAAGAGCGGCAATAATCAATATAAAAACAAGCGGATTTTTTATCTGCTTCCATAATAAAGTCAGATAATAAAACTGCTTTTTGCTTTCAAAAGCGTTTTTGCCGTAATGCTTCTGCCGTTTTAGAACTTCTTTTTCATCCAATCCCCTGTTAAAATCAGCCAAAAGCCGTTCTTTTGTTTCGTTCAGGCCCAAAGCATGCCACGGAATTTGCTTGGTTTTCATAGTTGATTTTATTATACCAAATCAAAACATTAATAGAAAACTGTGCAACATTCAATGTTGCACAGTAAATGGCTCAATGCGCTGAGCCGTTCGTTATTTTTTGAGAGTATAAAATACGCCTTGTCCGATTTTGCCATGCTGTGTTAGTTTTCCTTCCTTTTCCAGTTCATCCAAATATCTTGTTGCAGTCGCGTCTGACACTCCGAGCAGTTTTTCAACATCGTTATTCTGAATTTTTCTTCCCTTCGAATTCCTCAGGGCAAGCAAGATTTTTTCTTTATTTTCCGCTTTTTGTTTAGATTGCTCGGAAAACAAATTCTGCGGCTTAAACTTTTGCCAAATATAAAATCCTATCACTAAGCCAATTATCAAATAAATCACATTTTCCAAAGTCATAGGTTTAGTTTAGCAAATCATGCATCTATATTTAACCGACATCGTAAGTCGGTTTGAGATTCCCGTCATGCCCTCGCTAGGAGACCAAAAATTTTTTCGCCCCCAATTACAATTTCTGAATCTTCCTAAAAATATCAAGCATCTCATCTTCAAGTATAACAGGAATAAATCGTTTTCGATCCTTGGCAGAAATTTTGAAAATCTTTTCAAGTGACCATGCTTCAAATCCAATCGCTTTACCTTTTTCTACTCTCAAATCTTCAACTTCACCATCATAAAGATAAGCATAGATAGCCCTGATAACATTGTTGGTCGTTTCAGTCACTTTATCGTAGGTTTTACTTTTTACCATTTGAATAAATGTGAGATTATTTTTCACCGCGCTAATTCCCGTTTCCTCTTTCAACTCTTGAAGCGCGGCGTTTTCATAATCAGCTCCAATCTCAACATGACCACCAACAGTTGCGTCTAACAAATCGGGGTAAGTGTCTTTATTTTTCTCTCTATGCTGGAAGATAATCCCGCCTTTTGGGGTATAAAACCAAACGTGGATTTCTCGGTGAAGTAACCCTTGCTTGTGTATATTCTCACGGGTTTCTTCGCCGATTATATTTCCATTCTCATTAACAATATTGAGTTTTCGGCTATCCGTCATAAATTTATCCTTGTATCTTTGAAAAATCACCATTGACCTCTACGGGAGTCGAACCCGTGTTGCCGCCGTGAGAGGGCGGCGTCCTAACCACTAGACGAAGAGGCCGTTCCCTTATTTATTAGACCACTCTTTTTCTTGTCGCACAAGCAATTCTTTTTTGTTTTCCGGATGAGCCATTATTTCTTCCACGATTTTCTCCATTCTCATGCTCT
>JAHJXC010000048.1 GCA_018827845.1 Patescibacteria group bacterium | reverse complement strand
TGCCGTAATTTTTATTTTAGTTGTAAATTCTTTATCAATTGTTATCAAGGCATTTAATCAAGGCAGAGTGGCCATTAAAATTAACAATTCTGCTGAAGTAGCCATGGAAAGAATGACAAGGGAAATAAGGTTTGCTTATGATATTGACGGTTCAAGCGATCTCAGCCACCTTGTTTTAAATACTGATGTGGAATTTTATTTGGATTCAGGAAAAATTATGATTATAGACAGAGGTACCAATGCTGTGGCTCTGACTTCAGACGATCTTACGGTAACAAATCTAATTTTCCGCCAAATTAATTCCTCCTCTGTTTCCAAGGCAGTAAAAATTGAAATGGCAATTCAAGGCTCTTCTGGCAATTATCAAAAAACAGAAAATTTTTATAATACAGCAATTTTAAGAGGGTCATATTAAAATGCTAAATACAAAATACAAAATACAAAATACAAAAAATGGGCAAGCTGTGATTTCTGTGACTGTTTTTCTTTTGATTATGTCTTTGGTCATTATCTCTAGTTTTTCCGCAATTGTTTTAAAAGAAACAAAAAATTCCCAAAATTTTGTTTTTTCAAAAAGAAGCTATTTTTTAGCAGAAGCCGGAGTAGAGGATTTAAGTTATAGAATTATTAAGGGAAAAAATTATTCTGGTCAGGAAGTCATAGACATTGATGGGTATATGGCTACCACAAACATAACAGTAGTTGGTAATGAAAGGCATGTGACTGCTGAAGGCGATGTAAAAAAAGATATAAGAAAAGTAGAAATAGTCTTAACTACGGATGTTGGCTCCTCTTTTTTTTACGGCTTGCAGGCAGGCGGAGGAGGACTTTTAATGGAAAATAGTTCTTCTGTTAGGGGCAATGTTTATTCCAATGGATCTGTTGTTGGAGAAAATTCCAATATCATCAGAGGAACAGTTGTTTCTGCTGGACCCAGCGGTTTAATAGACGGAGTTCACGCCACTGGCACTGCTTACGCCCATACAATTACAGATAGTTATATAGAAGAAGATGCTTATTATCAGAGTATCGATATTCCTGCTACTACTGTTCTAGGAGATCTTTATCCCGGTAGTCCGGATCAGCCATTGGGCGGGATGCCTATTTCTGATGAGAAGATTGAGGAATGGAAAGCAGCCGCTGAAGCCGGCGGCGTTATAAATTCTCCGTGTCCATATATTATAAGTTCAGATACTACTATTGGGCCCAAAAAGATTAATTGCGATTTGGAAATTTCAGGCAGCCCTACGGTTACTATAAATGGAGCGATATGGGTTGTTGGCAAGATCACTTTTAAAAATAGTCCAATTATCAGACTGGATTCTTCGCTAGGTCCAAAAAGCGTGGCTATAATTGCTGACGACCCGTCTAATAGAAGCACTGGAAGCACAATATCTTTTAATCAAAGCGCCACTTTCTATGGCAGCGGCGATCCTAATTCATATGTCTTGTTTGTCTCCCAAAACAACAGCGCAGAAACAGGCGGGTCAGAGGTGGCTATTTCTTCTAATAACTCTGTTCAAGGCAAGGCATTGGTTTATGCTCCGCACGGAGAAGTTAATCTGTATCAAAGTGGCAGCTTAAAAGAAATTACGGCCTATAAAATTCATTTAAGGAACAGCGCCACTGTAATTTACGAAACCGGCTTAAATAGCCTCCTTTTTCAATCAGGACCCGGCGGAGCGTATACTATTTCCCAATGGAAAGAAATATAATAAAATAAGTCTATGAAGAAATTAATCATAGCTAATTGGAAAATGAATCCCCAGGGGTTGAAAGAAGCAAGGCGGATTTTTAGTGAGATAAAGAAAGTAGCCAGCAGAATGCCAAGAGTAGAAACTATTATTTGTCCTCCCTGTGTTTATTTGTCATTGTTTGGAGATTCAATCTCCAAACGGAGATTGAATCTCCGATTGGGTGCCCAAAATGTTTTTTGGGAGAATCCGTCAGCTGGCGGAGGGGCTTATACAGGAGAGATTTCAGCGCAAATGCTGAAAAATTTGAATGTTAAATATGTCATTATCGGCCATTCAGAGAGAAGAAAATATTTAGGCGAGACAGATGAAATGATAAACAAGAAAATAAAAAATGCTCTCAATAATAATTTAAAAGTAATTTTTTGCATTGGCGAGCAGGAAAGAGATATTGAGGGCAGCTATTTATATTTTATAAAAAACGAGATTGAGGCGGGATTAAAAAATATTCCCAGAAAATTATTTAAAAATTTAATTATTGCCTATGAGCCGATTTGGGCCATCAACAAAAAAGGCAAGGATGCTGACAAGCCAGAGGATGTTTTTCAGATAAGCATATATATAAGAAGGGTGCTATTAGGCATTATGGGCAAGGAATTGTCGCGCAGTATTCCTATTCTCTACGGCGGTTCAGTTGAGCCGGAGAACGCTGAAAATATTTTGAAAGAAGGTGGCGTGCAGGGTTTTCTTGTGGGACACGCCAGCTTGGTTCCCAGGGATTTTAACAAGATTTTAAAAATAGCGCAGAGCGTAAAATGAAATTAGCGAGCATAAAAAACATAAACCCAAAAGGCAAAAGAGTAATTTTAAGAGCTGATTTTAATGTGCCCATAGAAAAAGGCAGGGTGGTTGATAATTTCCGCATTAAAAAAACCTTGCCCACTATTAAATTTTTAAAAAAGAAAGGAGCTAAGATTATCATTATCAGCCACATTAGCAAGGGCAAAACATCCACTCTTTTGCCCGTGGCAAAATACCTGAAACTAGATTTTATTCCGCGCATCCTGGGATTAGAAGTTGAGAAGAAGATTAAGGAGATGAGAAACGGAGACGCTTTGCTTTTGGAAAATTTGAGAATAGATAATAGGGAGGAAAAAAATGATAAAAATTTTGCCAAACAGCTCGCTAGACTGGGAGACATTTTTGTTAATGATGCCTTTAGCGTTTCTCATCGCAAACATGCTTCTGTGGTGGCCATTACGCAATATCTTCCTTCTTATGCCGGACTGCTGTTTGAAGAAGAATTTAAGAATTTGCGCCATGCTTTTAAGCCCAGGCATCCTTTTTTGCTGATTCTTGGCGGAATTAAGTTCGGCACCAAATTGGGGGTAATAGAAAAATTTTTAAAAATTGCTGATAAAATTTTTGTCGGCGGCGCTTTGGCTAACAATTTTTTTAGGGCGCAGGGTTTGGATATCGGCAGATCTGCTTTTGATCCAAAGACAAACATAAAAAAATATCTTAATCATTCAAAAATCATTCTTCCTGAGGACGTGAGGACAAAAGACAGCACTATTTTGGACTGCGGGCCAAATACTGCAAGGATGCTTTCGCAATTAATTAAACAGGCAAGACTTGTTTTATGGAACGGACCCTTAGGAGATTTTGAAAAAGGATTTGACAAGGGCACTTTGGCTGTTGCCCAGACCATTGCTAAATCCAAGGCAAGGTCAATTATTGGCGGTGGAGATACTGTGGCATCCATAGAAAAAATCGGACTCAATAAATTTTCTTTTGTTTCTACTGCCGGCGGCGCTATGCTAGAATTTCTAGCCAAAGGCACCCTCCCGGGCATAGAGGCCTTAAAAAAATCTAAGAAATAAAAATGTGCAACATTGAATGTTGCACATTATCTAGATAGGTTTAAAATTCTATTCTTTCTCTCATTTCCTCTAGTTTATAAAAAGGTGGCTTTGCATCAGGGTCTACTCTTTTATAATTTTTATATCCACATCTTTTACATGTCCACATTGCCATCCAAATGCCTTTTTTAGGGATTCGTATTTTACGACCACAACCATCACAAGGTATCCACATTTTTCTGCCCTCCTTTCAAAAAACTAATCTGGAATAATTAAAGCAAAACCATATCTAAAAATCAAGATGTACAAATACTTGCTATAGCGGATATATGTGCAAAATAAAAATCTTGCAAGATAGATGTGATCGCTTGGGAAAGGTAAAATTTATTTATTCAACCCAAAAGTTTTTTCTGCTTCGCTTAAACCATATTTATTCTGCAAAATAGAATTTCGTTTATC
>JAHJXC010000047.1 GCA_018827845.1 Patescibacteria group bacterium | reverse complement strand
GTCCAGTTTATCAGCATCAACATCCCAAAAATATTTTTTTAATTCTCTGGGAATCATAATAACATTATAGCAAATTTTGGCTTAAAAAACAACCTACTTTTTCCTCTTTAGGACTTTTTTAACTGCCTCTTTGATGTGTTTGATGCCCATGCCAAAGTGTTCAATCAGTTCTTCGGGCTGGCCGGATTCACCGAATTTATCCTGCACTCCGATAAATTCCATGGGCACCGGGTAATTTTTTCCTAAAACCTCAGCCACTGCTGAACCCATGCCACCATGAATTTGATGCTCTTCTACTGTTATTACTGCTCCGGCTTTTTTAGCAACTTCGGAAATAGTTTTTTCATCTATGGGTTTAATCGTATGATTATTAACTACTATCGCCTCAATTCCCTCTTCAGCAAGTTCTTTGGCGGCAATTAAAGAATTATAAACCAGCGGTCCGCAGGCAATAATCGCGACTTGCGGATTTTTTGATTCCCATAACACATTGGCTTTGCCAATTTCAAAAGGAGAATCTTTAGTTGTAATAATCGGCGTGGCTTCGCGCGCAAAGCGCAGATACATTGGCCCTTTTATTTTGGCTGCCTGATATGTGGCTTTTTTAGATTCAATAGAATCACAAGGCACGATAACTGTCATTCTGGGGATAACGCGCGTAATGGCAATGTCTTCAATGGCCTGATGCGTGCCTCCGTCAGGACCGACAGAAACACCGGCATGCGCGCCTGCTATCTTAACATTGGAATCGTTATAACAAATAGTAGTTCTTATCTGCTCCCAATTCCTGCCCGGAGAAAACATCGCGTAGGAGGCAATAAATGGCACCTTGCCCACTGCAGCAAGACCGGCAGCAACAGAAGCCATACTTTGCTCACTAATGCCCATTTCTATAAATCTTTCTGGAAATTTTTTAGAAAAAGTGGAAACTTTGGTGGAATCAGTCAAATCAGCGCAAAGAGCCACAACATTTTCATCTTCTTCTCCTGCCCTTAACAAACCTTCCCCAAATCCAAATCTTAATGGCTCTTGTTCCACATCTTTATCAAAAAGTTTTGGATTGAGTTTTTGCGATTTATTAATCATTTTCACTTTTTATCTTGCCTTGTAATGTTCTTAATTGTTTTAAGGCTTCTTTTGCTTCCTCTGGTTTGGGCGATTTGCCATGCCAAGAAAATTCGCGCTCCATAAAACTCACGCCCTTGCCGGGAATAGTGCGGGCAATAATCATTGAGGGCTTATTAAAAATTGTTTTTGCTTTTTCCACTGCATCAACAATTTCTCTTATATTATGCCCGTCAATTTCCTGCATATGCCAGCCAAATGATTCAAATTTTTCTTTTAATGGCTCCAATGGCATCACATTTTCTGTAAATCCGTCAATTTGTATATTGTTACGGTCAATAATGCCAATAATATTGTAAAGCTTTTCTTTGCCTGCCAGCATAGTTGCTTCCCAAACCTGACCGCAATCAAGTTCACCATCTCCCATCAAGCAATAAATCCAGGAAATACAGTTAGGACTATCGCCCTCGCATTTTGACATGCGCATACCTAAAGCCATGCCTGCTGCCTGAGACAAACCAGAGCCCAAAGGACCAGAACTTGTTTCAATACCTGCTAGCCATTCCCGATGCGGATGGCCTTGCAAACGCGAACCAAATTTTCTCAAGGTCTTTAATTCTTTCAAGGGGAAATATCCTGCATGAGCCATGGTTGCATACTGCACAGGGCAAATATGGCCATTAGAAAGAACCAAACGATCTCTTTCTTCCCAATCAGGTTTTTTAGAATCATGTTTCAAAATATGAAAATAAAGAGCAGTAAAAATATCTGCCATGCCCAAGGGACCGGCTGAGTGGCCGGAACCTGCTTCAAGCAGCATTTCAATAATAGACTGGCGAATTTCATTCGCCTTTTCCTCCAAAAATTTTATTTTTTTATCATCAAGCAACATTTTTAAAATATTCAATGTTTTCTTTAATATCTCCCTTGAATATTGCGCTAGCGGCGCAAAGTATATCCGCACCTGCCTCAACTAATTTTTTGGCATTCTCTTTATTAACGCCGCCATCAACTTCTATTATACAGGATCGCCCGCCTGCCGGCGAGGCAAGGCAGAATTTTCGCAGTTGCCTTATCTGTTCATAGGTTTCCTCTTGCAATTCTTGGCCAGGCAGTCCCGGACGAACACCGAGAATTTGAAAAAAATTAACCTTATTTTTAAAATGAGCCAAGTGAGTCCAGGAACCGTCCGGCCCCACAGCCATTCCTGGTTCCTTTCCAGCATCCTGAATTTTTTTTATAACAAAATCCGGATCTTGGGCTGTTTCAATATGAAAAATAATTCTTTTTATTTGCGGTATCAGCCAGTCCTCCACACGCTTTTCAATTTCATTTATCATCAAATGAACTTCTATATTGAGTTTTGTTTCTAAATCCAGTAAATCTTTCGGGTTGTGCCAAATAATATTTTTAGTAAAAGTACCATCAGCCACATCTAATTGCACCCAATCAGTATATGGCTTCAATAATTTTATTTTTTCTTTCACCTCCTCAAAAGAATTTGCATTTATAGCTGGGATAATTTGCATATTCGTCTTTTATGCCTTTCTTCATTACTAAAAGGTGTTTCTAGCCATAATTTAACTATTTTTTTGGCCTCTTCTTCTGAAAGAAACCGCGCGCCAAGAGAAAGTATGTTGGCGTCATTATGCTCACGGCTTAATTTAACAATATCTTCATTATAATTATAAACAACGGCCGCACGCACTCCTTTAATACGGTTGGCAACCATTGCCTCGCCCTGGCCAGAACCGCCTAACACAATTCCTCGGCTATGCTCAGGATCTTCAGCAACTTTTCCCGCTACGAGCGGGATAAAATCAGGATAATCATCCTGTTTGTCGTAAATAAAATTCCCCATGTCCTGAATTTCATAACCAAGTTCAATCAAATAAGCTTTTAGTTTTTCTTTTAATTCAAATCCGGCGTGGTCAGTTCCTAAATAAATTCTCATAGATAATTTTTTAATTGTTCGATGTGTTTAATAAGCATCGCGCAATAACCCCACTCATTGTCATACCAGGAAAAAACTTTTACCAAATCCCCGTCAATAACTCGGGTAAATTCCATATCAACAATGGAACCATAGGGCTCGCCAACAATATCAGAAGAAACAGTGCTTTTGTCTGCAATCTTCACAATGCCTTTCCATTCTTTTGATTCAGCCGCTTTTTTAAAAATTTCATTTATTTCTTCAGCCGAAGTCTTGCGCTCGCTGATAAAAGTAATATCAATCAAAGAGCCGGAAGGAACTGGCACTCTTATTGCCACTCCGTCAAATTTCCCTGCGATCTCCGGCAAAATCTTAGCAGCAGCTTTTGCCGCGCCAGTGCTGGAAGGAACAATATTAACTGCTCCTGCTCTTCCTCTTCTCCAATCTTTCTGGTCCGGCTTATCCACAATTCCTTGAGATGAGGTATAGCCATGAACCGTGCTTAAAACCGCTTTTTTCACACCCGGGTTTTTCATCATTATGGAAACAACTGGAATAGTTGCATTGGTGGTGCAGGAAGCGTTAGAGGTAATTTTTGTTTTAGCAATATCGCCAGCGCAAACATTAGGGGTAAACATAAGCAAACGACTTGCGATGTCGTTTGATGGCGCGGAAATCACAACTCTTTTTGCTCCAGCATCCAAATGCGCCTTGGCTTTTTCATAAGAAGTAAAAAATCCGGTTGATTCAACCACAACATCAATACCCAAATCTTTCCATGCTAGATTAGCCGGGTCTTTTTCTGCAAAAAACTGGACTCCGGACTTGGGAAATTCAAATTTTCCGTAAACAGAATCATGCTCAGCCAGATAAATCAGATTATCTTTGTCAGCTAAATCATTAATGGCGACAATATCTAATCCTGGCTTGCCATAAGCTTGCCTGAAAAAGATGCGGCCAATTCTGCCAAAACCATTTATAGCTATTTTCATAATATTTTTTACTCTACTGGCGGTTTTGCGCGCTCTTCAGGAGAAGGCGCTGGCGGCGAAATGTCAATAAGCGCATTCTTGCCAGAGCGCAAATTCTTTAAAATATTTTTCACTTCATCATTACCTGGATTCAATTCCTGAATTTTTTCAAATTGCTCAATTGCTTCTTTTTTCATTCCTTTTCTATCATAAATCAATCCCAGGAAATATCTGGCATTGGAATAATTAGGGCTTAAGGCCACTGCTCTTTCAAAAGCAAATCTGCTAGAATCGTAATTTTTGTCCTGATAATAGAGCAATCCTAATTGGAAAAGAGCGCCAGTGTCATTGGCTGCAATCAGAACAGTCTGCTCAGTTCTCTGAATGGCCTCTTTTAAATTGCCTTCCTGCGCCTCTATCTGGGCTAACAAGAAAAGCGCGGCAGCAAAATCTCCCTTAATCTCGAGTGCTGAATCTATGTATTCCCTTGCTTTATTTATATCGCCTAGCTGCGCCTCTACTCTGGCCATTGCTAAATAAGGAGTCGGATCCAAGGGTGATTTTTCCAAAGCTTTATTGTAAGAATCAATGGCAAAATCTTTTGCGCCAGCAATATTCAAGGGCGCCACTGATTCATAAACCCTAGCTAACTGCATCCAGTTTAATGAATCAAGAGAATTCAGATTGACCGCTATCTGGGCGTTTTGGATGGAAGCGCCAAGAGCAGTTTGGAATTGGCTGCGCAAAATATCCTCAGACACGCCCTGCTGGTTTAAAATCTGCTGGATTTTCATAATCCCCAATTCTGACAGGCCTCTGAAATATATATCCTGCCTGTCCAGTTGCGCTGCTTTTAGCACGCCTGATTCTGTTTTACCTAGGTCTCCTTCAGTATTCAAAACATTCAATGCCTGAGCATAAGAATATCCCGCCCAATATTTCTGAATAAATAAATAAATACTGAAAATCGTGGCAATGATAAGCAGAATTATGATTAAAGATGAGGCAAATCCGGCTTTGGAGTTTTTCAAAAATGATATTTCAAGAGTTTTGATTTTTTCCACGCGCGCTAAAATAGCAATGAGAATGCCAGTGGCCATAAATGCCAAGCTGAAAATCAAAATGCCCGGCGAATAAAAAATAACAAAAGACCAGAGATAAAGCGAGCCTAAAAATGAAGCAACCAGAAAAACCCTGTTAAAATCGTTTTTGGTATAGGAAATTACTTTCAAGCCGTAGTAAAGAAGAAAAGCCAAAAACGCAAGCAAAACAATTCCTCCTAAAATTCCCGCGCTAGCCAGCATAGAAGGCAGATGGCCTATGCCGGACTGGAAACGGGTGTTCCAAAATATAGTGGAATTGATTGCTTCCGGCTTAAACCTAAGCCAGTCATACAAAAATGTATTTGGGCCTGAACCCAAAATAGGCCTTTCTGATAATGTTTTGTAAACCACCTCATAAGTGCCTGACCAGGACGGCCTCACATCAATAATATTAGTGCCAAGAAAAGCGGTTAGATCGCCTATTAAGCCCCTGGCAAGAATAAAAAAGAATATCAGTAAAAGAATAAAAAGCGAAAGCCCGATCAATCTACGGCCAGCATAACCCTTATTTTGCTCTAGCGGCACCCTAGAAAAATAATAAACAAGAAAGACAAGGACAAAAAATCCGAAAATAAACCAGCCAGTTGAAAAGTTAACACCTAGCATGGCTGTTAAAGACAATGCTATCAGCAGTAAAAGCAGTGTCTTTATTCTCTTGCTGAATTCAAATAATTCAAAAAACACCAAAGCTGACAAAGCAATAAATCCGAAAAAGATGGCAAAATCATTCCATCCGCCTATCAAACTGGATGTTTTGAATGGAAAAATATTGCCGGGGATAATAGTTATGTTGAAAACGGTATGGAGAATCTGAAAAGCAAAAACCAGAATGCTGGACATGAAAAGAAGCGAATAAAATACAGCCACTTTTTTTTCTGACTGGAAAATCAGAGAAATCAAAAACATGGCGATTCCCAAGACTAAGAAGAAAAAGAAAGTGCCAATGTCATATCCGGTGCCAAGCAAAGAAACTTTTGCATTTAAAGAAAAGAGCGAACTAACGAGCCAGACAAGAACAATGCCTCCCAGAGCCAGCAGCAAACTGCTTTTGGGCATCACCAAGTCCCCTTTTTGCAAACGCGCAAACAGCCAAAGAAGAAATGCCAGGCCAACACCTAGATAAATTAAAATTGACTTGCTAAAAGCAAACGGCTCTATGGTAAGCGGCAGAACAAAAATCGGCAGCAAAAAAACCAGGGCGTAGAAAATATAAGTAATAATATTTTCTAAATTTATCGGTTTTTTGATTTTTATGGGTATTTCTGTTTTTGGTATAGGCATATAATCAATTATACCTAAACTGCAAAAAATTCAAAGTGGATAAAATTTCACCGACTTACGATGTCGGTTCATGAATTATATTAAACTAAACTTTGTTAATTCCTGTTTTATTTTTTTATCGTTGATTTCAAACCCGGGCATAAAAATTATTTTTTCCGCGTAATTCATATCTCCAAAATAAGCAAGGGCTTCCCGAAAAATTCTCCCATTAAATTCATTGCCAAAAATTTCTTTTCCTTTTCCCGATATTTCCTCAACCGAATAATGGTTTTTTATAATAAAATATAAATCAATATAATCTTTCCATTTTGACCGGTGCCCCAAAGCGAAAGCCTTCATCGCTGCGAGGGTCAGCAAATCCGGCAATCTTATTTTTTTGTCCAAACGTTCCGATGCTTCTATTTTATATGGATAATTAAAAAAAGAGATTTTCACGTTGTTGACCATTAAGGTGTATTCTCCTTGCTCGCTGATGTAAGTTTTGTCTATTTTTCTAACCAGACGCAAAATCTTTCTCTTAATTTTTTGGTTGTCAAAATCATGATAAGAAAAAAGGTCAAAATCTATTGACCGGCGGTGGCCAAGATGAAGAGCGACGGCTGTGCCGCCAACCAAGACAAAATCCTTGCTGAATTCTTTAACAAAAGACAATAATTCAAGCTGTTCCTCTGTTAATATTTCTTTATGCATAGGCGTGTTTATTAAAATACAAAGTGAAATAATTTTTTGTTTTTTTGTGATAATTACATCTTTTTTGTTTTACTTGTTTGAAAAAAATTTTCGCCGTTTTTTTAACTCCTAAAATATCAATCATTTTCCGCACATCTTCCCAATTGCCATAATTTAAAACATGTTCAACAATGGCTTCATCGTTGAGACGGCTGGGGTCTTTTACATACCAAACAAGATATGGCCTTTGCTTGATGAATTTTTGAATTTCCAGCATATGTTATATTTTATCATAAATTTTCAAAAATATCCATATCACGAATTTATTGGATTAAAATATCATGAGTTTGTCGGATTTTTTTATGCATGCCTGCTATTCGTGAGGCAATTCTTCTGCGTCAGGTGTTGGTTCATTAGGCGAATCGACAACGGTTGTCGATTCGTTTTCAGGCTCTGGTGTGGGCTCAGGAGTTGGAGTTGGAGTTGGAGTTGGAGTTGGAGTTGGAGTTGGAAGAGAATCGACAACCGTTGTCGATTCAAGAGTCGGAGTTATTTCCGGACTTGGGCTGGGTGATGCTGCGCCCGCCGAAGCCTCTGGCGAAGGCTGGGGAGATTCTGATGGACTCGGACTCGTGGTCGTGGTCGTGGTCTGACTACTGACTACTGGCGACTGACTACTTACTTCTCCGCACGTTCCCTTAAACTTATCCCACTTGCCTTCGGAAATTCTCACGCAATAAACTTCGCCAGTTACGCTGTCTGTCATTTCCAGAGCGTCAGTCACCACTTTGCGCGCTGTAATCTTATCCGCAATAAATTCCCTTGCTCTCACAATTTTATCGCTCAACCAGCCCAAAAGCCCGTCAAAACTGCCTGCAATCTGGCTGCCGACCGCTGACGTCTGATTTGAAATTTGAGATTTGAGATCCGCCAATTGGGCGGACAAGTTTGAGATTTCGTTGTTGAGTTCCTGAATGGCTTTAACAAGCAAGGGCGTTAATTTTCCATAATCTATGTTGTAAGGAAGCCCTTGAGAATCAAATCCCACGACTTCGGGGACAATTTTCACGATGTCTTCGGCAATGAAGCCGATTTGCTCGCTGTTTCCCATAAGTGTTTCAGGTTTATATGTAAACGAAACAGGTCTAAGTTGCAAAACATCAGAAAGCCCGCGGGAAAGGTCTTGAACATTTTCCTTAAGGCGAATAGAAGACGGATTGCACGCCGTAGTTGATGTGGAGATTACGCCAGTTGCGAGCGTAGTGCAGATGTACGCTGTTCCGGCGCCATTTGCGATTGCCGGAAAGCCCACTGACCCTGCAACTGTTAAACGTTGACCTGGATTTGTCGTCCCGATGCCGACGTTGCCGCTCGTTTGCTGAACCACGAATTGGGAAGTTCCCACAGTCAGGCCTCCGGTTGAGAAAGTTGAAGTGGCGGTTGTTCCAGTAACAGTAATTTGATTAAGTTCAGTG
>JAHJXC010000046.1 GCA_018827845.1 Patescibacteria group bacterium | reverse complement strand
GACTAAGACCACAGGCGCCTTTTCCGGTTATGCCTGGGGAAGCGATGTAGTGGGCTGGGTCCAATTTGATCCATATGTATCAGTTGCTTTCGATCCTGATTTTAGCATTTCAGCATTGCCTTCTTCGCAAGATATTATTCAGACTGATTCTGTTGGCAAAGAATATACTATAAGAATAACTTCGTTGAATGGTTTTAGTTCAGCAGTTAATCTTACCAAGGTTTGTCCTTCAGCTGTCGGTATATCCTGCTCTATTTTACCAACAACAGTCACTCCGCCAGCCAATGGCTCAGTTGATTCCAAACTTACTGTTACAACCAGTAATACTCCAGTCAGTAATTATACTTTAACTGTTACGGGCGCGAGCGGCGTCTTGACCAGTAGCGCTAGTCCAAGTCTTAATGTCATTCCAGCCGGCCCTCCACCTCCACCATCAGATTTTTCTGTAACTGCTGGCATTGGAGTCAATTGCGAGAAAATTATTTTATCTTGGAGCGATACAATCAATGAGACCCGTTATGAAATCCAGAGAAGCGTTAATGGAGGAGGTTATGTTAATCTAGATACTAATGTTCCCCAAGATTCAATCTCTTACATAGATTCTTCTGTGGTATTGGGCAATACTTATGCTTATCAAATTAGAGCCTGCAATGCTGCTGGTTGTTCAGCTTACGCAATCGGAGGCAGCGCTGCTCCTGTGGCGTGCGTAGCAATAAGTGCGTTTTCTCTAGAAAAGGATGGGCCGATTTGGGCGACAATTGTTGCAAATAATAATGCAGATTCAACAAGAACAATAATCAGAGTTTTGCCTGAAGGCGGATTCACTAGCCCTGTTACACTTTCTTGCCCAGGGTCTGAATTCCAATGTCATTTTTCTGATAGCATTTTACAGTACATCCCGGGAACAGGATATGAAACCACAGAATTCTGGGTTACTGTGCCTGGTTCTACTCCGAAAGGTTTATACACCATTACTGTAAAAGGCGATGGTGGATTACTGTCTAGGTCTACTGATGTGCAATTGAATGTTGAGCATTATAACGATGGCTGGGATGAGTTTTAGAAAAGGGGTTGAAATTTTCTGCTAATCTGTTAGAGTAGAGAAATGTTGGGCTCAAAAAATATAACACTAAAATCCAGCGATTCTAATTTTGAAAAAATGCTAAAGGCAGGCGTTCATTTCGGTTATTCGCGCTCCCGCAGGCATCCCAAAATGAAACAGTTTCTTTTCGGAATAAAAAACAATGTGGAGATTTTTAATCTTGAAAAAACAAAGCAAAAACTGGATGAGGCAAAGGAATTCATGAAAAATCTGGGCAAGGAGAATAAAAAAATTATATTCGTAGGCACAAAAATAGAATCAAGGAAATTAATAGAAAGTTTTGCAAAAGAAATCAGCGCTCTTTATGTGAATGAACGCTGGATCGGCGGAACCCTGACAAATTTTAAAACAATAAAAAACAGGATTAATTATCTTAATGACCTAATCAAAAAAAAGGAAACCGGGGAACTGGAAAAATATACAAAAAAAGAGCAGTTGCAGACAGAGAAAGAGATATCAAAACTCAAATTCCATTTTCAGGGACTGCAAACTATTGAAGATTTGCCATCTGCGTTGGTTGTGGTTGATTCAAAAAAAGAAAGAAACGCCATAATGGAAGCAAAAAAGATTTCCATACCAGTGGTAGCCATAATGAATAGCGATTGCAATCCTGACGATGTAGATTACTCCATTCCCAGCAACGACAATTCAAAATCAAGCATTGAATACATATTAAAGGAACTTACAGAAAGTTATAAAGAGGGGATGAAAACAAAAACATGATTACATCAGAGCAAATAAAAGAATTAAGGGAAAAAACTAATATTTCAGTAATGGCATGCAAAAAAGCCCTTGAGGAAGCCGATGGAGACACAAGAAAGGCGCTTGAAATTCTTAAAAGAGAGGGAGTAAGGGTGGCTGATAAGAAATCTGAAAGAGCGCTTAAGGCAGGTATTATTGATTCATATATACATTCCAACAAACAAGTAGGCGCGCTTATTGAGGTCAGGTGCGAAACCGATTTTGTGGCCAAGAACGAATCTTTTCAATCTTTTGTGCATGATCTTGCCATGCATGTAGCAGCTTCAGAACCCAAAAATGCGGATGATTTGCTGAAACAAGCGTATATAAAAAATCTGGATAAAACCATTGATGATCTTGTTAAGGAAAATATTCAGAAATTCGGAGAAAATATAGAAATAATAAGATTTATTCGCTATGATGCTTCTAACGATTAACATAATAAGCGTATCATTGTCTTTAGCAGCCATTTCTTTTGTTGGAATGTCAGTTATTGTTTTTCGCCATCTTGATAAAGCCAAAGGAGTAACTAATGAAGAGATGGCTGCTAAGCTTAGTTTGAACCGTTTTCTAATGAAAAATATTTATTGTTCAGCCAAAAACTATTTAGGCTGTTTATGGAAAAATTATTTCCTGCCGTTTTTTTATAAAATTACCGAGAAAATTCTTTTAAAATTAGAAGGAGTGACCAAGGTAATTGAAAACCGGCTCACCAAACTTTCCAATTATATAAAAGGCAAAAGAAAGATAAAAAATTCAGCTGCTAATTCAGAATATTGGGGAGATATTATAGAATTCAAAAATGGCCTCAATGGAAACAGTGAGAATAAAAAAGATAATTCTTAATCGCCACCTTAGCTCAGCGGTAGAGCTACTGTTTTGTAAACAGTAGGTCCCCAGTTCGAATCTGGGAGGTGGCTCAAACAGATCTTTTTGTCCACAAGCAGGGTTGACAAAAGTTTATCTAAAGTTTAACTTATATTATATGGAAAATATCATAGGCTTAAAGGATTTGCGTCAAAATATGGCTGATTATACAAAGAAGGTTCAAAGGGGCCAATCTTTTATCGTTTTTAAACAGTCAAAACCGCTTTTTAAAGTAATACCGCTTGAAAACAAGGAAGAATGGGAAGAAATTATTGATTTTACAAAAATAAAAAAAGGCGGAATAAGTATTAAAGAAATTTTATCTCGGCTATAGTTTTTATGGATAAAATTAGCAAAGCACTAAAGAAACTGTCTTCTCAAGAAAAAAAGATAGCCAAATTGATTTTGGAAAATATCGCTAAAAATGATTTTAAAAATCTAGACATTAAAAAACTAAAGGGCCACGATAATATTTTTAGAGTAAGAAAAGGTAAGATTAGAATAATTTATAAAACTAATAAAGATAACAGCATTTTTATTTTAACCATAGAAAGAAGATCTGATAAAACTTATAAATTTTAAAAATAAATGAAAAAACGAATCTACATGGATCATGCGGCCACGACTTATCTTGACCATCGCGTGAAAAGAGCGATGGAGGATTTTTGGATGAAAGATTTCGGCAACCCGAGCTCCATTTATTCTGAAGGAAGAAAGGCTAAGAAGGCGCTGGAATCAGCAAGAACTGAAATTGCAAAAATAATCAATGTTAGGCCGGATGAAATAATTTTTACCAATGGCGGAACTGAAAGCGATAATCTGGCAATTTTAGGAGTTGTTGCAGCAGTCGGACGTGCGACGTCCGACGGACGTCGCACGTCCGACAAGGGCCATATCATTACCACTAAAATAGAACATCATGCTGTTTTAAATCCCTGCAAGGTTTTAGAGAAAAAAGGGTGGAAAGTAACATATCTTGATATGGGCCAAGAGGGAATTGTAAAACCAGAAGATGTGGAAAAAGCTTTGCAGCCGGACACAATTTTAGTTTCCATAATGTATGCCAATAACGAAATCGGCACAATACAACCGATTGCAGAAATAGGAAAAATTTTAAAAAACCACAGAGCAGTTTTTCACACGGACGCATGCCAAGCTTCAGGTTACTTAGATTTAAATGTCAGCAAACTCGGTGTAGATTTAATGACTGTTAATGGCTCAAAAATATACGGCCCCAAAGGAATAGGCCTGCTCTATGTAAGAAGACCTGCCCGCAATGCTTCGCATAGCGATGCAGGCGGGGGAATTAAATTAGCGCCTTTAATATATGGGGGAGAGCAGGAGCGCGGTTTAAGGCCAGGCACAGAAAATGTTCCTTCTATTATCGGCTTAGCCGAAGCTCTAAAGATTGCCCAGAAAGAAAAAAGCAAGGAATCAAAACGGCTTACTGCCTTGCGTGATTATTTTGTCAGGCGCCTTGCCAAGGAAATTCCCAAGACTTTTTTAAACGGCCATCCTAAAAAAAGACTTCCTAACAATATCAATGTTTCCATTCTCGGCGCAGAAGGAGAGGCAATAGTCTTATATCTTGATGATTATGGCATTGCTTGTTCAACCGGCTCGGCCTGCACCTCTGTCAGTTTAGAGCCGTCCCATGTGATAATGGCCTTAGGCAAATCTTATGATTACAGCCATGGTTCCATAAGATTTAGTTTGGGAAGGCGCAAT
>JAHJXC010000045.1 GCA_018827845.1 Patescibacteria group bacterium | reverse complement strand
TCTATGAATAACACGAACATACGAGAACTCCCGCGCCAATCTATCTGCCACTTCGCCTGTTTTATCCGGACTGCCGTCATGAATAATGATAATTTCAAATATATCTGTTATTTCTTTTAAAAGTTGAACAACGTAAGGAATAAGAATCGGCAAATTTTTCTCATCATAATAAGCTGGACAAAAAAAAGACACGCTGGATAATTTATTAAAGTTTTTATTCATTGTCTTGTAATCCAGAAAGTTAATATTTTAAAAATAATTTTGATGCCATGCCGATAACGTATTTTCTTGCCCTCTTTCTTGCCTCGCGGATTATAAGATACTGGCACCTCTACGATACGATAGCCGTCTTGAAGCAAGCGCGCCAAGAAAAGCACCTCGGCCTCAAAACCGCCGGCTCTGAAATAACCAAAGGCGAATTTAGGAAAAAGTTTATAGCACATAAGCGCATCTGTAAGAGAAGAGCCATAAAGAATATTTATCAGTTTGGTTATTGATAAAGATCCGATCCTAGATAAAAACAGATTCTTGGGATTTTTTTTATGCAATTCCCTTGATCCCATAATAACAACTTTTGCGCCTGGAGTAAAATTTTTGAGCGTATCTAATAATGCGGGTATCTCCTCGGGCCGGCATTCAAGGTCGGCGTCTTGAATAATGGCAAAATCTCCAGTTGCCGCTTTTATTCCTTCTTTGACCGCGCTGCCCTTCCCGCTATTTTTGGGAAGATTGATTACTCTGATGTCAGATGAAAAACTATCCAAAACAGAAGCAGTGCTGTCTGTTGAACAATCGTTAACTGCGATTATTTCTGTTGTCCATCCTGAAAAAGGAACGGCAAGCAGGCGTTTTATTACAACTCCAACCATCTGTTCTTCGTTATAACATGGGATAATAATTGATAATTTGGGAATATTCATCTTGTGCTATTTAAAGAATTTTAACATTTGGGAATATGACAAAACGATACAGCGCAAAACTCCATATGGCAATCATGCCAGCAGAAAAAACTTGCGATAGAAGATACTGAATATGCGCTATGTCAACAAGAGAAAACATCAGAACTCCATTTGCAAACACATTGAACAATGCAATAATAAAATAGAGGGTAATCTGATATGGCACACGGCTTGTAGATTTGTCGCGAAATGTTATAAACTTCTGCGCCATGAAACTTACAATAACTGAAATTATGAAAGCTAGGGTTGAAGCAGTCAAATACCACCAATGAAGATAATTTTTAAAAACAAAAAGCAATACCAAGTTTGTCGTGAATGCCAAAAAACCGGAAAAAATATAACGCGCCAATAATAATCGTGAAAATATTTTCATATTAACAATCTAGAGTATATATTATAGCAAATCTATGAAAAAAATAATAATTTTGCAACATGGCGGCGGAGAATTGGCTAATCAACTTTGGAATTTTATCAGTATATACGCTTACTGCCAAAAAAAGGGGTTTGATTGCCAGAACTATTCTTTTTTTGAATACGGCCAGTATTTTAATATCCCGATTAAAAACAAGGTTATCAATCTCCTTTTCTTTAGGTCTTTTCAAAACTATCACAAAAGAAGAGGCAGTTTCAAAACAAAATTTTGGAGATTTGTGTATAAAATATATGCGAAAATTATTGTATTTTTATTTAAAAACCAGGTTATTTCATCAATAAATACCGGCAATAAAAAATATTATTTGCCGCCAACAGAAGAAAACTCCTCATTGACAAAATTAGAAAACAATAATGACACGTTGTATTTTACGGGCTGGCTTTTTAGAAATCCCGCAGGAATTGAAACATATAAAAAAGAAATTGTCGATTATTTTAGGCCGAAAGAAAAATATACTTTATACGCGGAAAAAAGTATTGCTGAGGTAAAAAATAAATATAAAAATATTGTCGGCGTGCATATACGGCAAAATGACTATCAAACATATAAAAGCGGAGAATATTTTGTATCTCAAGAAAGAATTCGTGAAATTCTAAACGAATATCTTGCCAATTATAAAAAAACACCAAAAGAAACATTGTTTATTATCACTTCTGACGGGCACATTGAAGAAAAAATTTTTAATGGACTTAAAATAAAAATAAATAATGGAAATTCCATAGAAGATATGTACACGCTGTCGCTCTGCGATGTTATTATTGGTTCAAATAGCAGTTTTGGCAATTTTGCCGCATACTATGGAGATAAGCCCTATATTATTTTTCAAAAAGAAAAAATGGATTGGGATTACTACAAAAACAAAAGCAATTATTTCAAAAATAAATACAGCGTCATGAATTACTTTTCAAGTATAAAATAATGATTTGATGGCGCGTCAAAAGGCACAAAATTATCTATAATTTTTAATCCCGATTTCTTTATATTTTCCTTTATTTTAGAAACGGAATATCCGCTCTTTCCTATCTCCCAATAATGCTGCCCGTCAAATTTGTGTTTTTTGAACGAGGGAATTTTTATGAAGATATTAAACTGGCGAATGAACGGGAACTTGACGGTAAAATTAAGAAGCGTGCGGCGATGGTCGGGAAGAGACAGTATAACATTATTTTTTGCGACTCTTTTTATTTCATCCAACGCTTGCGAAAAATTTTCAAAAGGCAGATGCTCAAGAACTTCGGCGCATAAAATTAAATCAAAACTGTTGTCTTCAACCGGCATCTTCAACACTGAGGCAGTGATGTCCGGTTTTAATTCTTTGTCCAAATCAAGGGTGGTTAAATTATAATTCCTCTCTCGCAGATATTTTGCAACCAATCCGTTCCCAGTACCGATTTCCAAAATTTTGGCCGGCTTTAAGTTTATAACTTCTTTTATCTGATAATAATAACTTAACCATCTTGCCTTATGATTATATTTATCGCCAAAATAGTGTTCTTTATTAACTTGTACGCAACGTTTATTCATTAAATTGTTATAAAATTTAAAATCTTTTTAGCATACTCGTCCCATGTATATTTTTTAACATCTTTTTTTGCATTACCGGCAATATTTTCTGCAAAAATATTATCACTCAAAAGTTTTTCTATCCCGCCGACTAGGGCCTTTGGATTATTGGGTTCCACCAAAAAAGAGTTTTTTTTGTTTAATATCTCTCTAATTGACGGTAAATTTGAAGCAATTATTGGCACCCCGGATGCCATATACTCAAACATTTTTATTGGTGATGTATAATTAACAGACTCTTTAGTGACTGCAATATTCGGCAAAAGTAAAATATCAGCGGATTTTAAATACATTGGTATATCTTTTTTAAATTTATGTCCCAAAAATAGCATGTTTTTAACACTTTCATTTATTATTTTTGTTACGTATTTTTTTCTTTCCTCTTCGTCTCCTCCGATAATGACGAAAATGACATCTTTTTTGCCACAAAACAACTTTGCGGAATCCAGCACCACATCCACCCCCTTCCACTCATAAAGATGCCCGACATACATTATTATTTTTTTATCAACAGGCAATTCAAGATTTTTTCGTATCTCAAATTTATCCTCTAAATTATCAAAGTCCTCGAGATCAACTCCATTGGGCACTGCTATTGAATTAGTAAATCCGTCTTTTGCAATTTGTTTTCTTGTTCCTTCTGAATTGCAGACTATTTTTAAATCCTTATTCAAAAATATTTTCATAAACCATTTCATTTTTTTAGACCAATTGTGCGCATTATACACAACATCAAATCCTCTTAATCTAAAAACTAAAACAGTAAGAATATCTCTGCTATAAATAATTGAGTCTTTTTCTGCTTTTTCAAAAAACAACTTCATGGAAAACAGGAGCGACTGCGCGTAAAAAGCAAAGGGGCCCACATAACGGCTCAAAAAGATTATATCTAAGCAGGAAATCTTTTTGACTTTAAAATTCTTTCTTATTCCATAATAATCAAATAGATTATCTGTTATGTCATTTTTTCTATATGGAATCCATAACTCAATTTCGTTTCCAAAATCAGAAAATTTCTCGCATGTTTTACTTATTTGAAAACCATGTGCTTTTTCAGTTGGTATTCGCGCATTTGTTATATAAATAATTTTCATTTTTAAAAATCCAGATTGTCTTTTTTAAATGCAAGAAAGGGATAAGCCGCTAAAGCGAGAATTATGGGGTCTACGGGCATTCGAAACCTGGCATTCGCAGAAAGCCCATTAGAGAGCGTTGTAATCGCAAAATACAAGACAGCAACTAAAGCAAAAGCAATGGAGGCCGTGATTTTTCTTTTGCGCGCAAGCATGAAACTTCCTATTAAAAAAGATATGGTAAGTAGTACCCAAAACAAACGCATAACCAGCACCAGAATAAAAGAAGTTGATGCATATTTTGAAACCGTTTTAAAAAATTCAATCGGCGACGACAATAAAAGCATAATTGCCGGCTTGGAAAGATATGCTTCGGGAGTAATGCCGGCGTTTTGAAGAACGGTAAGCATCCCATCGTGCGTAAAAAATGTCAAGGCATTTATAGCCAAAACTTTCATAAGAGCTTCAGGATATTTAATTACAACATCTAATGCTTCTTTATTAAATTCGGGAGCGGTCGCAAAAGTAAGCGTTTTCATGTCTATCCCTCTGTCGTTTATAAAAGATTTCTGCCCTGAAGCGAAATCTGTGTTATTTTCTATCGCAAGAACCGATGGCACAAGAATCGCATAAAAATTAAAAGTAGGCATTATGGTCATTCCGGGAACACCGAATTCTTTATAGTTCCTGTAAACCCAAGGGGAAAGCAGTAATAAGAAAATTGATATAAATAAAGCGCCATGAACAACAAGCTTCTTTAAGGGAAGACGTTTGCGAAGAAACCACCAAGCAAGCGGGATCAAAAAGACGGGGAAAAATTGTACTGCCGTCTTTGTAAGCGCGGATATCCCCAAAAGAAACGAGCTTAAGAGAAGCGACCTTGTGTCGTTCTTCTCAAGATATGAAATGAAAGAAAACGCAAACAACAGAAAAAAAGAGATGAACAATGTTTCAGTGATAAAAATAGATGAAAATAAAATAAAACTCGGCTCGAGTGCAAGAACTATGCCGACCCAAATACCAACTTTTTCAGAAGGAATTAGTTTAAGGGATACGCGTCTGCCAATAAGCGGAATTAAGGCGCCAATGATTATTTGGGACGCCACGGCAAACTTATAACTTCCAAAAAACCAAAGAGATAACGCGAGAAAAAGCGGGTATAGCGGCACATGTATAGGGCTTGGCGAAAGTCCATCTATTGAAAACCCGTTGCCGAGAAATAAATTTTTGCTTACTTCAAAATACCAATCGCCGCCATGTATGGTATTCTCAAAATTTCCGCCATTCGCTTCAAGATTGATATAAAACAATAATATCCTCGCAAGAAGAGCCAGTAAAAAAATAAAAAATTCTATTTTATGATTTTTAAAAAATTTAACCATGTTTTTCAATTATGTCTAAACCTTTTTCTTCTTCTTTGGTATTAGATAATTCAGTTTTATGAATATATCCTCTCTCTCCCTCAAAACAATAAATGCTCATGCGATAATATGAAGAAAGAGATTTTACTTTGCTTAAAAGATTTTTCTCTTTCAAGAGATTGGCAAGCGGTGTTACCGTGGTATTCCAATCGCTTAGTTCCGTAAAAGAACCCAATGTGGTAAATTTTCCTTCCCGAGTAAGAGTTGTCTCGGAAAGGTCGAATTTTCCGCCAATCATATCAAGAATCCCTTTCGTAAAAAATTCAAAAGAACCACGCACGGCAAACGGTTTTGGAAGACGAAGCCATTGTCGCAAGCGTCTTTGCGCGTTGCCGGTAGAGTTAGTTAGAATAAGCCAATCGTCTTGTGGCAAAATATCTTCAAACATTTTGTCGGTTAAGATAAAATTATCATCATGAGTAAAAAGAAATTTATCATACGCGCGGTAATCATTTTTTTCAAGCCACTGGTTCGTGTTGCCCCAATCACCAATAGTATTCGGCTCTAAAGTATAGTGCCACCCAAGTAATTTAATATCATCAACTGTTGCTATTTTTTTATATAAAATTTTATCGTATCGTTCGCGGCGAGAATCTCCAAGATTCATAATTACTTGTTGTTTCTCTTCCAACGCATATGATGGATCGCGGTGCGAGACGCAAAATAAATCAACTTCCCATCCTTTAGGAATCCTTTGTTCTGCAATTTTTTGGTAAAAGTGAAGGGGAAAATGCCACCCCGTCGCCACTACTGCTAATTTCTTCATTTTGCTTTTGTAATTATTGATAATGAAGGAAAGTGCGGGTCAATGATTTTAAAAGGGACGTTAGTGTCGCGGATTTTTTTCTCCTTGTATTTAGTCATCCATTCCACATTATCACGCTCCTCTGACCCGCCCTCAAAAACAACAACCGCCCCGCGCGCAACCCGATCTTTTATTGATTCGTAAAGATGCTCTATCGTATCGCCCTTGTTGGACACATCAATATGCAGAAAATCAAAGTCCTCGGGCCGTACCAACCATTCATCAAAATTATTTTTTGACAACGTAACATATTTCGTAAGACCGTAACGGTTAATGTTGTCTTGCACTTCTTGCATGGTGGCATGCTTAAACGAGTAATCTTCAAAAAGATCATTAGCGTAGATATGCCCCTCGCCAATCTCATCAAGCGCCATTGCCATAGCAACCGTTGAATAGCCATAAAGAACACCGAACTCCACAATCTTTTTTGGCTTGTATTTCAAAACTAAATCATAGAGCGTTTTGCCAAGATCATTCTCGCTATACGAAGATTCTATTTCAGTTGGATTTTGGTACTTCATTAAAATTATGTACAAGTTTGCAAATCTTTCTTGCGTCAGCCACACTCACTCCCATATGCAAAGGCAATAAAAGGTATTTGTTTTCCAACTCATCCATCATGGAGAACTTTTTCCTTCCTCCAAAAATCGTGTATTGATCGTTTCGATAGTGATGCATCCCCGAATCAATGCCATATTTTTTCAAATACTCTTTCAATGCGTCGCGCTTATCGGTCAAGACAAACGCAAACCACGGATATGCCGCGATCCCGCCCTCTTGGTACGCTTTCATTAAATCTTTGTGGTGAGCAGCAATTTTATCAAACACTTTGAAGTTGCCAAGTCCAATCGCGGCACTCACATCATTCATATGATATTTGTAGCCCGCTTCAACTAAATCAGTGTCGCCAAATTTTTGTTTTTTCTCTCTGTCATATCCGAACCAGCGAAGACGTTTCCCCTTATCATAAAGAGCATTGTCCTTGCAAACAAGTATTCCGCCATCTCCTGACGTAAGCGTTTTGATTGCCTGAAGCGATACGCACGTGAAATCCGCCTTGCCCCAGAAATCAGAAACGACCGCCTGCGCGGCGTCTTCAATAAGAATGATATTTTTCTCGCGCGCGAAATCAATCAATTCGCGAAGCCCGCGATTATTTCCGCCAAAATGCACAAACACAATCGCCCTTGTTTGCGGAGTGGTTTTCTTTTTCACATCCTCAACGCTAATATTCAAATCGCGCTCAATATCGGCAAACACTATATTCGCCCCCCTGCGCGCAAGCGGGATATTAGTTGCGGTGCAGGTGAGTACGGGGGTAATCACTTCATCGCCCTTACTTATTCCCGCAAGCTCATAGGCAAGTTCAAGCGCGGTTGTTCCAGAATTAACAGCCAGTACGTTCGACAAACCAAACCTCTGTCCAAATTTTTCTTCAAATTCCTTCACCCGCGGCCCCTCGGCGAGCTGTCCGCTCCGAAGAACCTTCACGGTATTCCATACCGCATGCCAGCTAACAAACGGTTTAAATAATTTTACTTTTCGCATAAATATTCCCTTAATCCTTCTTCAAAAGAATAGAGCGGTTTCCACCCAAGATCTTTGATTCTTGTATTGTCCATTTGATACTTAAGGTCCATTCCTGGCCGATGAGCAGGGTGTGTTTTTACTTTCCCCTTGGTGATTTCCTCGGCTTTTTTCACAAGTCCCTTAACAGTAAATCCATCATTAAGAGTCAAATTGTAATTTCGATTCCCTTTTTTTAAAATTAACTCTATTACGGGAGGTATATTTTTGACATATAGATACTCCCTATAGCCAACCCCTTCACAATGAAGCGGTATTGAATGCCCTTCTTCAATACTTTTTTTAATAAGTGGCATTATTTTTCTAATATCTTGACGAGGGCCAAATACATTGCAGAATCTCGTTTCCGCTGTTTTATCTTTAAGATTTGAATATGTGTTATCATATGCCATCCGTAAAAGTGACCCAGCCGCTTTGGAGCATGAATATGGATTTTTGGGAAAAATAATTTCATCTTCGCGCTTGCGATGCTCGCATTCCCCGTACACTTCATCGGTTGAAACATATATAAACTTTTTAAGATTAGGAATAACGCGACAAGCCTCAAATACAAACAAAGTCCCTAATATATTTTTTTGGAATATTTCTTGGGGATTTTTGATAGAGTGATCAACGTCGCTATTTGCCGCGGCGTGAACAACAAAATCAGGATTTTCTTTTTGTATGAGTTCAATTACGCCGTAATTTGCTACGTCATAGTTATAGTGGGTAAACGTATTATTGAGAATTTCCGGGTGGCTGCCTTCAGAGAGATTGTCAATAACAATAACACGCCAGCCCTTGGCGACGAAATATTCCGTTACATGCGAAAAAATAAAACCGAGACCTCCTGTTATAAGAATTGTCGAGGGTTGCATTGTATAATCCATAATTCCTTAATGCTAATATTTAAAAATATACCACACTTTTTCCTATATTGCAATAAATCAATCCGCGTATCTATAACACTTTTTTGTGATTACGCTCATAAGTTTCTCCATTAAAAGAGACAGGGAATGATTTTCTATAACATATATTTCTCCCTTTTTGCCTATTTCATCAAAAAACGCTTTCTTTTGATTGAATAAAAATTCAATCTTTTGAGCAAGATTGATGGGGTCATTTTGGTTTACCAAAAGAATATCAGAGATTTTTCCTTTCAAGAACTTGTTGGAATAAATGACCAGAATTCTACACGCCATGGCTTCAAGTATCGTTTTATCAAAACTGCCCTCGGGTGTCAAATTAATAAAAAACTGATGCTTGCTATAAATTTCTGGGGTTTTAGGGTTTGGAATACCTTTGTGGAAAAATAATTTTCTTTTTTTCTCCAGACCCTCGCCAAATTTTCTTATCTTCTTATAATATTCTAAATCCCTTTTAGGCGCATTGCCGTATATATTAGCGATAAAATCAACGCCCTTTTCATCAAGCAGCCGCAACGCTTCAATCAAAACATGCGTATTTTTTATCGGCGAAATCCTGCCCAATGAAAGAATTGAATTTTGAATTTTCTCGCCCGAGGCGGATCCGCCTTTGGCGAAGAATTTTTCTGTATCTATTCCCACTGGCATAATTTCTGTTTTTTTAAACTTGGCGGTATAAGAATATTTTGAAGTGCAAAAAACCTTGTCAGAAAATATTATTGCGATTCTCGTAAAAATATTTCCCCTTCCATGATTTCTCCACATGAAAATTTTTTTGCCGAAAAATTTCCAAAATAATCCACCGAGTAAAACATATTCCTGGTTCATATGCACAAAAACAGCGTCATAATTTTTGCGTTCTTGCCAGATATATTTGTAGAAATTAAAAATATATTTTAATCTTGATTTTCCTTTTTCTTTACCAAGCGACAAAACCTTAACATTTGCAGGTAAATCATATTCTTCTTTCTGGAGGCAAACCACAATCACGTTCTCGCAATGTTTAGCAAACTCTTCAATCCAACGATGAAAAAATCCTAAAATATCATCATTTTCATCAACTTTTTGAGTAATAATTAAGAATCTCATAAATAAGCTTCCCAAGATTTTTTTAATTGCTCTAAATATTCTCTTTTTGACAGCATTTTGTAAATTAAATTCTCTGACGAAAGAGAAAGTTTTGCATGGAGAGCCTTATCGTTTATCATTTTCTCAATCGCCCGCTCCAGGCCGATTTTATCTCCTACTGGCACAATTAAGCTGTTATATCCGTCCTTGGCAATATCTCCTGCCACTCCCACATCAGTCATTATCACAAGAGAGCCGCTTGCCAATGCTTCAACAACCGTCCTGCCATATCCTTCGTAATTTGAGGTGAGTAAAAATACATCGCAAGTTTTGTAGTAAGAAATCAAATCATCTGTCCAAGGCTCAAAAATTACATTAGCTTTGAGCTTTAAGCTTTGAGCTTTGAGCTTTTTTTCTTCCGGGCCGTCTCCAACAATAACTAAGCCTATTTTGGGATATTTTTTAACAAGATCTTTCACGGCTTTCATAGCCAATCCGATATTTTTTTCCTTAGTTAACCGCGAGGCCATAAGGATTATAAAATTAAATTGCGGATATTTTTGGTGCAAGTCTATTCGAGTTGGGGCTTCTTGAATTTTTTTCGCATCTACAAAAACCGGCAGAACAATTATTGGAGGTTGAACCTCCCCGTGGAGGTTCAACCTCCCCAGTATTGATTTTTTGATTCGTTCAGAAACGACCCGAATGCAAGTGGCGCGGGGAATTAAAAATTTTGCAATCCTTACCCTTAACCTGTTCAACATTGAATGTTGAACAAAATATGGAGAGAGAAAATCGGTATGAATTTGCAACTGCAGAGGCAACTTCAACTTTTTGGCTATCCTATAGCCAACAAGACCGCATTCAAAAGGATCTTGTGCTGTTACCAGCGAATTTTCAATTTTCAATTTCCAATTTCCAATTATTTCCTCCCCGATTTTTATGGCGTCCCAGACATAGAACCACCTGCTTCCTGAATTAGTCGGATAAACAAAAGTATTGTTTGAAATTTTGATTTTGGAATTTGTTTCGGATTTCGTGCTTCGGATTTCGGATTTTTGTGTTGCAAACATGATTATATGTAGTTCCTCAACCAAATTTCCATATTCAATCATCCTCTGCCTCACTTCAGAATTTTCGTAAAACAAATTTTTATCTGTGCCTATGCTTAATATTTTCATAATTTTTTATAAACCTCTAAAAATTCATCGGCAATCTCCTGCCAAGAATGAGTAAAATTAAAATTCGCGATTCTATTCTTATATTCATAATAATTTTTCTCTTTATCAAGAAATAAAACTTTGGCTTTAATATCCTCTTTATCCATTGGGTTAATAAAAATTCCTGTGTTTTTTAATTTTTCATACAATCCTGTTTCTTTTGTCATAATAAAAGGCTTGTTCGCGCTTATGGCCTCCAAAATAAAATTAGGGCTGATTTCCGACAAGGAGGGCAAGATTATTGCGTAACTTTTCTGGATTTTTTTGATTAGATTTTCATGCGGTAAATTTTCCACAATTTCAAGTTTTATGCCTTTATCTTTTTTTGACGCTTCCTTGAACGCATCCTTTAACATTTCCAAATTTTTCAGTTTTATCAATCTGCCTGCAAAAATAAAATTTTTCTCCCGTGGCTTAATGCTTGCAATTTTCTCGCCATAAAAATTTTCAATAATAAAAGATTTTTTGGAATCCAATCCATAATTCTTCTCAAAAATATTTTTCTGCCATTCGCTGCTAAACACAAGCGCTGTGCAATTTTTTAAAACAAATTTTGAAAGAAAAAAAATAATTTTTTGTTTTAACGACAATTTCGGCATATTGGCATAGAATTCATTAAGCGTTATCAAATTGCCCGTGCTTTCAATATAATTTTCCCACAAGAAATCTCCGCCGGTGCGAATAATATTTTTTTTTTCTAAATATTTTTGCGGCTAAAACCGATGGCAGACCGACACTAAAAGTATCTAGGGCAATTATCACGCTTGTTTTTCGAAAATTAAAAATTGTTTTCAAAAAATAAACGAAATGCCTGATACCTAAGGGCAATTTCTTCTCTATGCTATAGGTAATAACCTTAACGCCACATCCTCGCCTTAAAAATTCATCTGCGAGATTTTTTGCGTAAGTCGCCGGCCCGCCGATATCAGGCGGATAAATCCCTGTTGCAATCAAGATACGCATAATTTTTCAAAAATATTTTTCATTTTTTCTGCAATTAAATCCCAGTCGTAATTTTTTACAGCCATTTCTTTAGCATTAATTATAATTTTATTTCTTAATTCCTGATTTTCTAATAATATTTTTACTTTTTCAGAAATGCTTTGGGGGTTATGGACTTCGCAAAATAGACCGGTTTCGCCATCCTTTAAAAAATCTGGTATCCCGCCGACAGATGTGGCAATAACCGGAATACCAGCAGCCATGGCTTCAATAAAAGAATTCCCCATACCCTCGGAAAGAGAAGGGCGAATAAAGATATCTGCTATTGCTAGATATTTTGGTATTTCGCTGTGATCAATATAACCCAAGAACTTCGTTCTAGTTTGTAGTTTGTAGTTTGTAGTTTGTAGTTTAAGTTTTGACTCTAGTGGTCCGGTACCAAGAATCAAAAACTTTATATTTCCCGGCAAATACTGCAAAGCTTTTATTGCATCATCAATTGCGTTTTTTTTCACCAACCGTGAAGTCGTAATCAACAATTTGTCATTTGGTAACTTGAAATTTATTTGTAATTTGTCATTTGGATTTTGAAATTTATATACATCTACTCCATTCGGAATTACATCCACTGGACACTTGGCGCCGTACTTCTTTCCAAAATCAGCAAGATAACTGCTTATTGCTTGAATATAATCCGCTTTTCCAAAAATTTTCTTCCATAAAGGATAAAAAATGCCCACTCGCTTCAATATATGCTCTTCAGAGTCTCCTTCTTGAAGCGTTAGCAAAAACGGAATTTTTGGATGACTTAACTTAAAAAACAAAGCAGCAAAACCGGCATAAGCAGCCATTATAGACCAAATAGCATCATATTTATTTTTTTTGTGTAATTGTGTTGCTTTAATACAGGCAGTAATCGGAAAAAATAATTTCGGCCCGCTGACCCGATAAATATTAATATTGCCGACTTTCTCAAATTTCAATAATTTTTTATCAAGCCGAAGAGTTATCATGTCCCAGCCTAAGGCTGGCAAGCGATTCGTAATCTCTTTAACAGCCACTTCCGCACCTCCAACAAGAGGATAATAAGCAATTGAAAAAATGAGTATTTTTCTCATAGTTAGGTGTTATAATATAATAAAATGGCTAAAAAATCAAATAAAACAAGGATTCTATATATAATAACAAAATCTGTTTGGGCAGGGGCAAGCAAGTATGTGTATGATCTGGCAACTAATCTGCCCCAAACAAGCCTGCCTGCCGGCAAGGCAGGGTTTAGGCCAATGGTGGCTGCTGGTGAAACCGGCCCATTGGCACAAAAACTTAAAAAGGCCGGGGTTCCCTATTTTGAAATTAAAGGTTTTCAGCGAAATGTAAACATCTTCAAAGACATTCTTGCCTTTTTTGAAATTCTTTCTATTTTATATAAAACAAAACCGAACATAGTCCACGTTTCCAGCGCCAAAGCCGGCGGAATTGCCGGAGTCGCAATCGCAATATACAAAATACTTAATACAAAATACTTAATACAATCAATTTTCACCATCCACGGCTGGACATTTAATGAAGTCAGGCCGATATGGCAAATCGCTTTAATAAAATTTTTCAGTAAAATAACCTGTCTTTTTTACGATAAAATAATCTGCGTTTCAGAATATGATTATCAAAGTGCCATAAAAAACAAAATCGCTCCGGCAAAAAAAATGATTGCCATTCATAACGGAATAAAGCCGGAGGAATACGATTTTCGCGAAAGAACGGAAAAAGAATTTACTGTCGGCACCATCGGTGAAGCCGTAAAAAATAAGGGGCATGAATATCTCAGAGAGGCAGAAAAAAAATTTCCGGACATAAAATTTAATATTATCAGCGATATACCAGATGCAGCAAGATATCTTAAAAATTTTGATATTTTTGTTTTGCCCTCGCTTAAAGAAGGTTTGCCTTATGTTCTACTTGAAGCCGGTTTAGCAGAAATTCCAATGATTGCAACAAATGTCGGCGGTATTCCAGAAATTATAGAAAATGAAAAGACCGGATTATTAATAAATCCCGCCAATCCAGACGAAATAGCAGATGCCATTAAAAAATTAATTGAAGACAAAAAATTTACTCAAAACATTGCCCAAAACGCCAAACAAAAAATCCTCAAAGAATTCTCTTTTGAAAAGATGTTAGACAGAACTCTGGCGGCGTATGATGAGAAGGCCAGCGCCGGCAATAATGCCAATTCCTAAAATTATTGCCAGCCATTTTTTAAGTCCCCAAGAATTATTTTGGCCAACACTGATAACACTTGCAGTCTGTTGAGTATTTTCTTCGTTGTCAGAAGCCGAGTTTCCGGCATCTTTTACCTCTGGACTGGAATCGACAACGGTTGTCGGTTTTGGTTCTGCGACAGCAATGTTAGACACCGGGTATTCAATATTTGGAGTCGGGGAATATGAATATGCTATTGAAGCGTTTGGATATAAAAGATCAACTGTCTGATTATTATTTACATTAATGCCGGAAATTGAGGATGGTATAGACAAATCAGCGCTTGATTTAATTAAGGTGCTTTCAGGAAATTTAAAAAGTTTGCTATTTGCCCGCAAAAACCAAGAGGAAATATCCAAATCAAATTTTGAGCCATTGTGCAATTTTATATAATTTTCATTGGCCTCAATAATTTTTAAATTATTTTCCAAAACTTTTACTAATAATCTGTCGGATGCAGAATATTTGCCGGAACTTACATTCAAAACAACTATATAGTCTCCGGGATAATGATAAGTATGCAAAACATTTTGGCTCTCTGCTCCGGCACCATCGCCGAAACTCCATAAATATCTGGCGTTTTCCAACGGCTCTTTTTGCAAACCAAGCGCCCGGCCGGAAAATTTAATATCAGCTCCGGCAACCGCATTTCTATCTTCTCCTGCATTGGCGTATATCTGCGGTTCAGTCGGCCAATCGACAACCGTTGTCGATTGCTGCTGAGCGGGAACGTCGACGTCGGACGTCGACGCAGAATTTTGCGCTCCGGGCGTTGGACTGCCAACTTTCCATTGCCCGTCTATTTTTTGCAAAGAATTTCCAT
>JAHJXC010000044.1 GCA_018827845.1 Patescibacteria group bacterium | reverse complement strand
TATTACTCTATTCTTATCACTTGCACCGGACAAGCCCCGAAAAAGCTCTAATTTGAAATTTTAATGACGCTCACGGGGCAGGCCTCTTCAGCGTCTTTGTTGCATTCAATATCGCCTACTTCCAATTCGTACTCTTTTTTATTTTCGTCAAACTTGCCGGCTTTGATGCGCGCTTTATTGTCCTCGTCCCATTCCCAATATTTCGGGCAGAGCGCGATGCATGTTCCGCACCCAATGCATTCTTCATGATTCTGTATTATTTTCGCCATATGATTTTATTCTAAACCGGAACACAATTCTTTGCAAAATTTTTGGAAAGGAGTATAATTTTTAAGCATGGATGCAAATTATGCTTACGTCATTGGCATTGCGGTTGCGGTAATTCTAGCGCTCTGGATTTTTTTAATTGAGCTCAGGCTAAAAAAATTTTTCAGGGGCGCAAAAGCAAAAGGCCTGGAAAATGTTCTGATTTCTTTGGGTGAAGATTTAAAAAAATTAAATATTAGCCAGAAAGAAACGGAAAAATATCTTGAAACCGTGGAAAAACGCCTGAAGAAAAGCGTCCAAAACGTGAGCGCTGTCCGCTTTAATCCATTCGGAGATGCCGGATCAAATCAGAGTTTTTCCATTGCTTTTTTAAACGAACTGGGCGATGGCGTGGTTATATCCAGTCTTTATTCCCGCGAAAAAGTCAGTGTTTACGCAAAGCCGATAAAAAATTATCAGTCAGAATACATACTTTCAAACGAAGAAAAACAAGCAATCGAAACAGTCGGATCATGATATATGAAAAACAAAAATCAAAATTCAATCCCCCGGCCGCCCATTGTGGTGGTGATGGGACATATCGACCATGGCAAATCAAAACTTCTTGATTATATTCGCAATGCCAATATTGTAGAAAAAGAAGCGGGAGGAATTACCCAGCATATCGGCGCTTATGAAGCAGAGGTAAAATGCGATGCCTCTCATGAACACAAAACCAGAAAGATAACTTTTTTAGACACGCCTGGGCATGAAGCATTTTCCCAGATGCGCCTGCGCGGCACAAAAGTTGCTGATGTGGCAATTTTAGTCATTGCTGCAGACGAGGGGGTCAAACCCCAAACTCTTGAAGCATATGAGGCAATAAAAAATGCCGGCATTCCTTTTGTTGTTGCCTTGAATAAAATTGACAAGCCAAATGCCGACCCTGAGCGCATTAAAAATCAGTTGGCAGAAAATCAGATTTTTATTGAAGGTTATGGCGGCAACATTCCGTCTGTAAATATTTCCGCAAAAACCGGGGAAGGCGTTGATGAACTCCTTGATATTGTTTTGCTTTTAACAGAGATGGAGAATCTAAGGGCAAATCCCAAGGAAAATGCCTCGGGCATTGTTATTGAATCCAAACTTGGCAGCCGCCGAGGAATTTCCGCCACTCTTATTGTACAAAACGGCGTAATGAGAAAAGGGATGTTCGTTATTTCCGGGAATGCCTTGGCGCCAGTCAGAATCTTTGAAGATTTTCAGGGCAAATCTTTAGATGAAGCGACTTTTTCCTCGCCAGTCAGAATTATCGGGTTTGATAATATGCCAAGCGTGGGAGCAGAATTCAAAACATTTAAAACTAAAAAGGAGGCGGAGGAAGCCGTTAATGTTTGGAGATTGAATCTCCAAACGGAGATTCAATCTCCAAACATTCCCAAGCTCGGAGGCGAAAAAACTATTATTCCTCTTGTCATCAAGGGCGATGTTATGGGCTCGGTTGAAGCATTGGAGCACGAAATTAAAAAGCTGGAAAATGAAGAGGTGTCATTAAACATACTTCGCAAAGATACGGGCAAAATTACCGAGGATGATATCAGGCTTGCTTCCAGCGCAAAAAATCCGATTGTCTTGGGATTTAATGTTCCTGTGGATTCCCCTGCCAGAACCCTGGCTGAAAGATTTGAGGTTTTTATTTATACCTCGGATATAATTTATAAAATCAGCGAGTGGCTTGGAGAGGAAATCGAAAAAAGAAAAAGCAAAGCCATAACAGAAAAAATTGTCGGCTCAGCAAAGATTCTGAAAATATTCAGCAAGGAAAAAAATAAACAGTTAGTGGGAGGAGAAGTTCTGGAAGGCAAAATCATTATGAATAAATATTTTGTCAGAATAAAAAGAAATGACGCTGAGATTGGCGAGGGAAAGATTGTTGAACTCCAGCATAACAAATTGGCAGCCAAAGAAGTTAATCAAGGGGAACAATTCGGTATGATAATGGATTCAAAGACTGAAATCGCCAAAGGAGATGCTATTGAAATTATTGAAAAATTGCAATAAAATTATATTGTAATGTCTTTCCGGCGCGAAAAAGTTTGTTCCCTACTGCAGGATATAGCCGCCTCTTTTATCAGCCGCGAATTTATAGCTGTGCCGAGTATTCTGATTTCTGTCACTGGGGTTAAGATATCCAGCGATCTAAAAAAAGCGAAGATTCTCGTCAGTATTTATCCAATAGAAAAAGAAAAAGAGGTTTTGGAGGTATTAAAAAGCAGGTTGAGTGATTTAAGAAATTATGTTAAGTCTCAGATTAAGATGAAATTTTTGCCGTTCTTTGAAATAGATATAGATGAGGGCGAAAAAAGCCGCCAGCGAGTGGAAGAGTTATTAAAAAAGTAGGGCCTGGTAGCCAAGTGGTAAGGCAGTGGTCTGTCCCGACGCACTTTTAAAATTATATAATGAAGTCGGGATCCCGACATAAAATTTTGAAGAATGGCACGGTAGCCAAGTGGTAAGGCAACGCTCTGCAAAAGCGTTATACGCGGGTTCAATTCCCGCCCGTGCCTCAAAATTTTATCGTCGGGACAAAACAAAAACTGCCGAAGTGGCGGAATTGGCATACGCGCACGACTTAAAATCGTGTGGAGAAATCCATGAGGGTTCAAATCCCTCCTTCGGCATATATCCCGCCCATAGCTCAACTGGCAGAGCAGCTCCCTCTTAAGGAGAAGGTTCTAGGTTCGATTCCTAGTGGGCGGATCCTTCAATAGATTCAGGGCCGGAGTGATGAAATTGGCAGACATGCAGCGTTTAGAGCGCTGTGAGCGTAAGCTCATGAGAGTTCAAATCTCTCCTCCGGCACAGGCAAAATATGGTAAAATAATTTTATAGGCGGTCATAGTTTAGTGGTATGACACGTCCTTGCCAAGGATGAGACGGGGGTTCGATTCCCCCTGACCGCATATAATAAATAAATATTGACTTTTTATAATCAAAATGCTATAATATAGACAGATTTTAGGACTGTCGCTTTTCCCTATTTTAGGGATAAAAAGACAAT
>JAHJXC010000043.1 GCA_018827845.1 Patescibacteria group bacterium | reverse complement strand
TCTCTCTCTCTCTCTCTCTCGATAACACCTCTATCCTCCAACGAATCAAAGAGGGATATTTGATGTGGATTAATATTGCCCAGCATATTCCTAAAAGCAGCCGGCATACCATCGGCTACAGAATTGAAAATAAATTTTTAGACCTATTAGAGCTTTCATATATTGCCTATTTTACAGAAAAAGAAAAGAAAATTGAAAAAATTACTCAATGCATTCTTCTTCTTGATACAATTAAATTCTTAATCTATATCACATGGGAAGCAAAATTAATATCTCATAAACATTACATTGAAGTTTCCAAAAAACTTGAGGAGATCGGCAAAATGTTTGGCGGATGGAAGAAGGGAATGGAAAAGAAAACTCTCACTCAATAATGAATGAGAGAAACAACAAGTTTCGGAACAACAAGACGATACCTGTTCTCGGCGTTCCAGACGTTCGAGTTCTCAAACCGGTTCACGTTCACCTTGAGCTTGCCGTCAGAATTGACGTTCACGTTGGCAACGAAGAAATGTGCGTTGGGCCATCAAAACCACCATCCCTTGAATACTCTATGGGATTGTATCTTATTTGGAACCTAGAAGTTCTCCAGCCCATCGCACCAACTGGCTGTTTTTTTATTTTGAAAAAACGTATCCACTCTTTCGCAAGACGTATCCGGCGAAATTCCCGAATAACGATTTTCAGCAACTGTGACCCGAAGCCGTAGCCGCGAATTTTTTCAGGTTGCATTTCTATTATATAAAAAAATCCCCTGGATTCAAGGCGTTAAAGAATCCAAGGGACAAAAGATTACAAAAGAACAAAGTATCAAACAGCCAGTTGCGGAACAACAAGACGATACCTGCACCCGGCGAACCAGACGCTCGAGTACCCAATCCGGTACACGTTCACCCCGAGCCCGCCGCCAGAACCGACGCCCACGCTGGCAACGAAGAGTTCGCTATTCGACTCGAATAAAAAGAATGTCGCCCAGCCGTCAGTTCGGAGCCATCCGCGATAGTTCCGCACGAAATTTTTGATCTGCGCTTGCGTGAGGCACAGTTTCCGCACGTCTGACGAAAGCGACCCGAACATCTGTGCGAAACTGGCATCCTTGATCATTTCATAGACGCGGACGGAAGTTTTTGGAGTTGCCGGACCTTTTGCATTAACACCGTAGTTTTTGAAATCAGAATCTCTGTATACAAATACATCTTTCGCTTCATACAGAGTTTCTGTTCCGTCAACAGCGTCAAGGATGGGAGATTCACCACCGGAGATAAGTTTGAGAATCTCTTGCGTCTCCTTCTTCTCTTGCTTTCCTTTTTGTAATGGAAGAAGTATTTCAGCTAAACATTTACTGAGAGCTTCCTGATTCTTTGTCCATCCTTCTCCAGTTAATTGATCGATCTGGTCCGGTCGCGGCAATTGCATTAAAACCGCTGCTTGAAAATTTACATACCATCCTGGAAATTCTGAGGTTGTTTTGCTCATGGCAATTGTTCCTCCTTAAAAATTGATTTTTTAACCTTTAAAATAAAGGTTTTTCAATGATTCTGATTATATTATATACTAAAAAATCAACCTGTCAAGGTTGCGACTGGGGAAATATCTAACGCTCGGTGTCTAATATTTTGAGTGAGTATTTTATTCTCGCGTAACACGCAATACCTCTTCAATTGTTGTGATTCCTTGCGCTGCTTTAATGACGCCGTCTTCAAGCATAGTGAGCATGCCTTCTTTTCTTGCTTGTTTTTCAATATCATCAGATGTAGTATTAGCCATAACCAAACTTTTTATTGTTCCTGTCACTTTTAATATTTCATGAATGCCTATTCTGTCTTTATAGCCATCAGCGCATTCTTTGGATTCTTTTGGTTTATAGAACGGTATTTTGCTCCAATCATCTCCCGGCTTAATAATTTTTTCTTGTCTTAGAAGATCAAGCACACGATTGCTGTCTATATAATGCTTTAGGTTTTCTATCTGGTCTTTATTTAGAAAATATTTTTCTCTAGCAGAACATAATCTCCTTACTAGTCTCTGGGCAATCACCAAATTGATAGTGGAAGCAAGCAAAAATGGCTCGACTTTCATATCTAATAAGCGGGGAATGGCGCCGGCGGCAGAATTCGTATGCAAAGTTGAAAGAACAAGATGACCTGTTAAGGCGGCGTTGATTGCAAGCGATGCTGTTTCATTGTCTCTGATCTCACCAACCATTATAATATCCGGGTCCTGGCGGACTAAAGATCTCAATCCGTCTGCAAAACTAAATCCTATGTCCGGCCTCACCTGCGTTTGATTGATTCTTGCAATCTGGTATTCAATAGGGTCTTCAATAGTGGCAATATTCACTTCTGGCGTATTTAAAATTTCAAGAATAGAATATAAAGTTGTTGTTTTTCCGCAGCCAGTGGGTCCGGTGGCTAAAATCATTCCATGGGGCCTTTTAATGGCTTCGTGCAAATCATCAATGTGCTTATCAAGAAAACCGAGTAATTCAAGGGTGAAGCCCTTGGCATTTTCATGCAGAATTCTCATAACCGCTTTCTCGCCGTCAAAAACAGGTATAACAGAAACACGGAAGGAGATTTTTTCATTGTCCGTTTCGATTTTAAATCTGCCGTCCTGTGGCAGACGTTTTTCGTCAAGTTTGAGGTTTGACAGGACTTTGATTCTGGCAATTATTCCCGGGGCAACGCTTTTTGGAAGAACCATGGCATCGCGCAAAATGCCGTCAATTCGATAACGGGCAACTACCTCTTTTTCCATTGGCTCAATGTGGATATCGCTGGCCCTTTGAAGAATTGCGTGCCTTAAGAGAGTGTCTACAATTCTCACCACTGGAATTTCTTCAGCCAATTTTTTCAAATCCTCGCCTTCGCCTTCTTTTTCTTCTTCTGAAACAACCTTAAGGGACTCTGCTTCTTTCTGGATAATGTCGCCGAATTCCGCCTGCAGAGTTTTGTTGTATTGGCTCAGGACAATTTTGATAGAATTAGGGTCAGTAAGCCGGGGCCTAATTTTTAAATTT
>JAHJXC010000042.1 GCA_018827845.1 Patescibacteria group bacterium | reverse complement strand
TTTATATCAATCTTAAGATGTCGCGGTAGGTTATGGTAATCATAATTGCAAGAAGAATAAACAGACCAATGCCATGAGTAACACTGCTGACTTTGGGGCTAATTGGCGAGCCTTTTATTTTCTCTATTAATAAAAATAAGAGCCGGCCGCCATCTAGGGCAGGAAAAGGAATAATGTTAATGATGGCTAAATTTATAGAAAGAATGGCCATGAAATTCAAAACATAAGCAAAACCAAGCTTGGCTACTGTTCCAGTAACTGTCACTATGCCTACTGGCCCCATAATCTGATCCAAACCCGTCAATCCTCTTACGGCATCAGTAATAAAATAAAAAATAATAACAGCAATGCCGACAATTAATTTATAAGTTGTTTTTAATCCTTCCCAAATTGCTCTGTGCCACGGCAAAGCAACAATGCCGACTTCATCCATCATTATTCCCAAAGCGCCCTGGCCTTCCGGAGCATTTACGCGCGGAACTGCCTTGACCGAAAGAATTTCATTGCCTCTTTGATATTTTATTTCTATTTCCCTGCCATTGTTTTCTGAAATAAATTTCTGCACTGCTTCAGTTGAATCAAAATCAACCAGCCGATCTCCTGATTTTAACCCTGCTGATTCAGCCGGAGAATCTTTTTGTACATCCAAGACAACAACATTTTTATCTTTAATTTCTGAACCAATCGGCGCTGAACCCACGCTGGTTGGCATTCCTATCATATATCCGGCGCTGATAACAAACCAGGCCAAAAGGATATTGAAGAAAACGCCGGCAGTAATAACAGCCGCGCGGATACTTATAGATTTTGAGCTGAAACTTCTCGGGTCTTTCTTATCTTGGCCATCTTCACCGTATATTTTTACAAAACCTCCGAAGGGTATTGCATTGATGCTGTAAAGCGTCTCGCCTTTTTTGAATTTCAAAAGCCGGGGCGGAAAGCCAATGCCGAATTCATCCACCCTCATGCCGCTCTTTTTTGCAACAATAAAATGCCCGAATTCATGGGCTAAAATTAAAACAGCCAAAACTGCTATGAATAAAATAATTGACATTAACTTAAAATTTCCCTTTCTTTATTTTTTGCAATCCCTTCCAGCTCGTCGGAAATTTTCTCTATAATTTTCTGGAGCTCGTCTTTGGATCTGAATTTGTCGTCCTCGCTGATTTCTCCGCTGCGTTCTTTTTCCTGAATATCTTTCCATTCCTCTTCCCTTTTTAATTTTAAAGAAACTTTTGCTTCCTCTAATTTTTCATTCAAAAGTTTAATTAGTGATTTTCTTCTTTCTTCTGTTAATTCCGGCAAGGTGATACGGATGGATTGCTTGTCAGCAATTGGCTGGACACCGAGCGCTGAAGCGCTGATGCTATGCTCAATATTTTTTAAAACAGAAGCGTCCCATGGCGTAATGCGTATAGTTCGCGCGTCCTCTGCAGTAATAGAGGCAGCGTGTTTTATGGGGATGCGGGTGCCATAGGAATCAACCATAATATTTTCCACCAGAGCCGGTGTTGCCCGGCCAGTGCGCAAAGAAGCGGTTTCCTTTTTCAGCCACTCTTTTATCTCTTCGCCCTTATTTTTTATACTCAAAAAATCATAAGGCATAAATATATATTAGCATTGCGGCAGCGTTAACGCCAGATGCTCTAAAACCATTTTTGCTGAAGCAGACGGCGAAAAAAGCAGGTTTTTATTTTTTTGAATTTCTTCCAAAGATTTTGCAGCAGATTCTGCGTTTTCTCCGCGCATTTTTTCCAGCAGCACAACCTCCAATTCGTTGAGAAACTCAATGGCTTTTTGCCTATCTTTTAAAAGATGGGCTACGCTATCTAATCTTTTGTTCGGCAAATCTTTAAGGAATTTTGTATAAAAATCCTTTTTTTCTTTATCAAGAGAAACTTTATCTCTATCTCTATTATCAATTAAAGTTAAACGAGAACGCAGGGTGGGAATTATAACATCAGCAGACGAAACAATTATAAAAAAATGAGTTCCGCTAAAAGGCTCTTCCAGAGTCTTTAATAAAGCATTGGCTGATTCAATGCTAAAAGAAAGAGTTTCTATAATAAAAACTTTTTTATCTTCCAAAAGAGGCGTTTGCGACGCTTTGTAAATCAATTTTTTAGCGTCATCAATGCCAAAAAGCTCGTATTTTTGATAAAAAAAATCCGGATGGGTCTCTAATTTGTCATAGTTTAATATAATTTTTGCTATCTCCAAACTTAGCTCGCGCGAAGCCAAAAGGTTCCCTACCATCAAATATCCATGGTCAAACTCTTTTTTCTCAATATGCGCTTTTAGAAGAGGGTGCATATATTGATAATATCAGAAATTATGTTAGAATTAAAGAACAAAATTGGGCCCGTAGCTTAGTTGGTAGAGCGCCTCATTTGCACTGAGGAGGTCGGGGGTTCGAATCCTCTCGGGTCCACCCAAATTTATTCCCATGCGCGTTTTACTTTGACGATTTCCGCCATTTCTGAAGTCAAAGCCCGCAGATGGGTTTTGTTT
>JAHJXC010000041.1 GCA_018827845.1 Patescibacteria group bacterium | reverse complement strand
GGATTTGTTATTAGCCAATCAGAAGCAGTAGCTCTGGGATTTTCTTTCGGCGGTATTTTGTCTTTAATAATTGGAACCATAAGATATTGGTCCGGGATGGATGATTATCTGAGGTTTATTATTTTGGGAGTGGCGCTGGCAATTTTGATTTGGATGGGGATTAAGAAATTAAAAGATCGAAATGAAACCGTATAATCCCAAAAAAATTGAACAGAAATGGCCCGCCTTCGCTAAAGCTTCGGACGGGCAAGCAGAAATATATGAATAAATACAACCCTAAGAAAATAGAGGCCAAATGGCAAAAACACTGGACCAAAAATAAGATTTATAATGCTAAAGATTCTGTTAAGGGAAAAAAGAATTTTTATCATTTAGTGATGTTTCCTTATCCTTCCGGCGATCTTCATATCGGCCATTGGTATAATTTTGCTCCGGCTGATGTTTATGCCCGCATGAAAAAAATGCAGGGTTTTAATGTTATGTCTCCAATTGGTTTTGATTCTTTTGGACTGCCCGCAGAAAATGCTGCAATAAAAAGAGGTATTCATCCCTGCGAGTGGACTTATAAAAATATTGAAACTATGACCAAACAGCTTGAGAGCATGGGTAATATGTATGATTGGTCGCGCAAAATTATCACTTCAGACCCAGAATATTACAAATGGACCCAATGGATGTTTTTGCAGTTGTATAAAAAAGGTTTGGCATATAAAAAGAAAGCAGCGGCAAACTGGTGTCCGAAATGCCATACTGTTTTGGCTAATGAACAGGTGATAGACGGCAGGTGCGAGAGATGCGAATCAGAAGTTATTCAGAGGAATATTGAACAATGGCTGTTTAGAATTACTAAATACGCGGATAGATTATTGAAAGATCTTGATAAAGTTGACTGGCCGGAGAAAACAAAAATAATGCAGAAAAACTGGATAGGAAAATCAGAAGGCGCCCTGATTAAATTCGAAATCCGAAGCACGAAATCCGAAACAAATACTAAATACAAAATACTAAATACAAAATACTTTCTTGAGGTTTTTACCACTCGCGCAGATACAATTTTTGGTTGCACTTATGTAGTAGTCGCCCCGGAGCACAAAATTATCTCAAATCTCAAATCTCAAATCTCAAATCTAAATGAAGTCAATAAATATATTAAAGAAAGCGGGCATAAACTGGAAAAAGAAAGATTAACAGAAAACAAACAAAAAACAGGCGTTGAAATAAAGGGCATTAAGGCAGTGAATCCCGCAACCAGTAAAGAAGTTCCGATTTTTGTTGCTGATTATGTTTTGGGACATTATGGCACTGGAGCGATTATGGCGGTACCAGCTTATGATGAACGCGATCTTGAGTTTGCTCAAAAATTTAATCTAGCGATAATAAAAGCGCCTCTTGTATTGCAAGACGAAATAATCAAAAAACTTGGCGCCCAAAAAATCATAAATTATAAACTCCGTGACTGGCTGGTTTCCAGGCAAAGATACTGGGGAGCGCCGATCCCGATTGTCTATTGCCCTAAATGCGGCGCGGTTGCTGTTCCGGAAAAAGATTTGCCAGTCTTGCTGCCTAAGGTTAAAGACTATTTGCCAACAGAGGAAGGCAAATCTCCTCTGGCGCACTCAAAGGATTTCGTTAATACTAAATGCCCGAAATGCAAGGATTTGGCTGAGAGAGAAACAGATACCATGGATACTTTTGTCTGTTCGTCTTGGTATTATTTGCGCTATACAGATCCGAAAAATAAACATAAGCCCTTTGATAAACTCAGGGTGAAAAAATGGCTGCCGGTTGATATGTATGTAGGCGGAGCAGAACATACAGTTTTGCATCTTTTATATTCCAGATTTTTTACCAAGGCGCTTAAGGATTTAGGTCCGCCAGCCGGCGGATTGAATTTTGACGAACCCTTTATGGCCTTGAGGCATCAGGGAACTATTTTGGGCTCTGACGGGCAAAAAATGTCTAAGTCGCGCGGCAATGTTGTTGATCCAGATGAATTAGTGAAAAATTTCGGGACCGATGTTGTAAGAATGTATTTATGCTTTATGGCAGAGTATTCCCAGGGCGGGCCATGGAATCCCACAGGCATAATGGGAATTTCCAGATTTTTAGAAAGAGTTTGGAAATTGCAATGTCGGCTATCGCATAGCCGTCGGCTATGCGATAGCCGACTCTTACACAAAACTATAAAGAAGATTACAGAAGACATTGAAAATTTTAAATTTAATACGGCCGTCAGTTCCTTAATGATTTTAGTTAATGAGATGGAAAAGAATAAAGAATTAAGAATTAAGAATTATGAATTATTATTAAAATTAATTTCTCCGTTTGCGCCGCATCTAGCAGAAGAATTATGGTTTCAATTAGGGAACAAAAAATCAATTTTTTTATCCGCATGGCCAAAATACGATCCCAAAAAAACAAAAGAAGAGACAATCAATTTTGTTGTGCAAATAAACGGTAAAATGAGGGATATTTTTGAGATCCCCCCCGGCATTTCTCAAAAAGAGGCAAGAGTATTGACATTGAAACGGCAAAATGTTAAAAAGTGGATAGGCGGCAAAACTGTCAAAAGAGTAATATTTATACCTAATAAATTAATAAATATAGTTATATAAAAAATGGCGCAAATTTCTTTTAATCCAAAAACTGTCACCAAGATTTTAACCACACCCTTAAATGAGAGGACAAGGGATATCATTTCCCAGCGTTTTGGCATTGGCCAATTAGACGAAAGGAAAACTTTAGAAGCCATCGGCCAGACCTATGGTATTACTCGTGAAAGGATAAGGCAATTGGAAAATTTTGCCCTGAGATCAATAAGGCAAAACAAAAATTTTGAACGCGCCGGAGAGGCTTTTTCAGAATTAAAAAATGTTATTAATCAAAGAGGCGCAATTTTGTCCGAGAGAGAAATTCTAGATTCATTGGCAAAAGATTCGGCAACAAGAAACCACCTGCATTTTCTGCTTGTG
>JAHJXC010000040.1 GCA_018827845.1 Patescibacteria group bacterium | reverse complement strand
TGTATAATTTGCGCTTCCATTCCATAATATGCTAAGTTGTAAGCTTAAATAATTTCCATCGCTACCTTGGATGCTTCCTACATCTTGCACATATTGCCTTATATTCGCTAATTGCGCAGAAGAAAACGGAAAAGTAAGCCTCCAAGACAACGAAGAAGCGCTTTCTGCTTCAGTATTATCCACTAGCCATAAATTAGTCTTAATCAACTTAACCCCTTGATCTGCAATTGACTGAAGCTGACTTCGAACTAGTGCTCGGATTGCAGGAGTATTATATTGTTTGATAAATACGGTATTCTCAAAATCTTTAGCAGTAGAATGATAATTGATAGCAACTCTGTAACTCTTACTACTGTCTGTAACTACACCTGCAACGTATATTGTATTCAACGGGCTTCCTGATTTTCCGGCGCTTGTACAATCAGTAGCAGGATACAGCCTAAATGCATAGTTGCGTCCCGGTAAAATCCAAGGAGCTGTTTCAGAACCATTCAGTGCGCACGTGAAAAGCTGTTCTTCGCCCCCATCCATACTAACCCATACCTGAGATTGCGTGACTCCAGAAGCTGACCAGGAGATAACGGTGCTGCATGGTATATCTTTTGATGAGCTAACGCAAATTTGTGGGTTAGCAGTGATTGTTCCTTGAGCTGCATTCACGTTAATAACAACCAAAAACATTAATCCAAAATTTAGCAGAATACAAATTATTAATTTTTTTATTAAATTTATCCTTTTCATCTTATTCCCTTACTATAGTTTATATTTTTGTAAATTCTATCATGTCCTGCCAATTTTTGCCTACATAGGCATTAACCTTGATAAGGATATCGCTTTTATAGACTTCCTCCATTATTTTAATAATCATGGCTGCTGCTTCGTCAATATTTTTCTCATCTATTTCATAAAGCAGTTCATCGTGAATTTGAAGCAAAAGCCTGGTCTTATCCTTAAGTTTTCTTTCCTCAAGTATTTTGTTTATTTTAACCATGGCTATCTTTATAAAATCCGCAGCTGATCCCTGGATAGGAGCATTGACAGCCATGCGCTCTGCTTCCTTTCTTATATACTCCAAAGGGGATTTAATTTCCGGAAAAAATCTTTTTCTTCCAAATAAAGTTTCTGTGTATCCTTTTTCATAAACATCTTTTTTTGTTTTTTCCAAATATTCAGCCACTCCTCTAAAATCATGAAAATATTCATCGTAAAACATCTGGGCTTCTTCTCTTGTACAGCCAATATTCTCTTTCAGGGCATTTATTCCCATGCCGTAAATAATTCCGAAATTTATAATCTTGGCCTTTCTTCTCATTTCCGGCGTCACTTTATCAATATCAACATTAAAAACTTCTGAGGCAACCGCATCATGAATATCCCGTCCCTCCTTAAAAGCTTTTTTTAGTTTAGAGTCTCCGCTTAAAATAGCTGTAATTCTTAATTCAATCTGGGAATAATCAAAACTGACTAAATTAAATCCTTTGTCAGTAATAAAAGCCCGACGGATATTTCTTCCTAATTCGGTTCTCTTGGGAATATTTTGCAGATTTGGATTTTTTGATGAAATCCTGCCAGTGGATGTTCCTGCTTGGTCAAAAGTTGTGTGAAGCCGATTGTTTTTATCAAGCATTTTCGGCAAAGCATCCACATAAGTGGAAATTAATTTTGCAAATTCCCGATAGGAAATGATTTCATTAATAATCGGGTGAGTATCTTTTAATTTAATTAATTCAGAAATGTTGGTGGAGCGGCTGCCACGGCTGGTTTTTCGCAAACCTTTTACTTGCAGATTCAATTTATCAAATAAAATTACTGACAGTTGCTGGGGTGAATTAATATTAAATTTCTCTTCTGCAAAAGACCATATTTTTTTCTCTAATTCATTTAGTTTTTTATGATATTCTTTTGACAATTCTGTTAAATACTCAATATCAAGCAAAATTCCTCTTTCCTGCATTTCATTGAGAACTTTAAGCAGAGGAAGTTCAACTTCATAAAACAATTTTTCAGGAACCTGGCCCTTAAATCTTTCTTGCAAAGGAGGGTCCTTTGCAATTTGTAATCTTTCAATCAAACTTCTGAAACCGAGGTCTTTAAAAATATTTTTTACTTTTTCCTGATCAAAACCATTCTGCCAGGCGCTGTTCTCTAAAGAAAATTCAATAGGCGCATCCTTTCTGATTTCAGCCAAAGTCTTGCTGAACATTGCCTCTTCTTCGTTTTCTTCCAAAAGTTTTATTATTCTCGGCTTAATTCCCTTTTTCTCCAGCGCCTTTTTGTCTTTCTTTAATTTTTTAT
>JAHJXC010000039.1 GCA_018827845.1 Patescibacteria group bacterium | reverse complement strand
AGTCTGGGAATGGAAAGAAAAATACGGGAACATAATCCTGGACCAATTGAAAAAACTCGGTTCCTCCTGCGATTGGTCCCGCACGCGCTTTACAATAGATGAAGGATATGCAAAAGCAGTGGAAAACGCTTTTCTTCATTACTATAAAAAAGGATGGATTTATCAGGGAGACAGAGTTGTAAATTGGTGTACAAGATGCCAGACATCGCTTTCTGATCTGGAATTAGAATATGAAGATGTAAAAGGAAAATTATATTATATTAAATATGGTCCTTTAACTGTTGCTACTACTAGACCGGAGACGATGCTGGGCGACTCTGCTGTGGCTGTAAATCCCAAAGATAAAAGATATAAAAATTTTATAGGAAAGAAAGTAATTTTGCCGATCATGAACCGGGAAATTCCAGTTATTGCTGATTCGGCAGTGGAAATGGAATTTGGCACTGGCGCGGTAAAAGTGACCCCGGCTCATGATATAACTGATTTTGAGATTAGCGAGAGGCACAAATTGCCTGCTTATCAAGTTATAAATCAATTCGGCAAAATGACCCTTCAACAAGCTCAGGGCAAGCCAAATAAAATAATTGAAGAATTAGATGGATTAAAAACAAAAGAGGCGCGCGAAAAAATTACAAAAGAACTAGAAGCGCAAGGTCTTATTGAAAAAATTGAAGATTATGATTTGCGTGTTTCCAAATGCTATCGCTGTGGAAGTGTTATAGAGCCCCAAATCAGCAAGCAGTGGTTTTTAAAAATGGCTGAATTAGCCAAAAAGGCGAAGGAATCAGTCAAAAAAGGCCATGTGGCCTTTCATCCTAAGAAATGGGAAAAAGTTTATTTTGATTGGTTTAATCCGCCAACTGGCGGAATAAAAGATTGGTGCATTTCCCGACAAATCTGGTGGGGGCACAAAATCCCCCTTGAAAACACGGATGATGTTTTGGACACATGGTTTTCTTCCGCTCTCTGGCCATTTGCTGTTTTTAATAAATCTGATCTTAAAAAATTTTATCCCACTCAGGTTCTTTCAACTGCGCGAGACATTATTAACCTCTGGGTAGCCAGAATGATTTTTTCCGGACTGGAATTTATGAAAAAAGAGCCGTTTAAAGATGTAATAATTCATCCGACGATTTTGACCAAAGAGGGCAAAAGAATGTCAAAATCCCTTGGCACTGGAACTGATCCTATAGTGCTTATTGAAAAATATGGCGCTGATGCAACAAGATTCGGCTTAATTTACCAGATGATGGGCGGCCAAGATATACATTTTAATGAAGACCATGTCTTGGCTGGAAAAAAATTCTGCAATAAAATTTGGAACATCAGCCGATTTGTATTAACACAAATCGGAAATTCAAAAATCCAAATTACAAATTACAAACAAATTCAAAAATCCAAATTACAAAAAGAAAATAAAGAAATTTTGGATAAATTAGAAAAAACCATAAAGACAGTTAATAAAGATTTGAATCAGTACAAATTTGGTCAGGCTCTGCATACGATTTACGATTTTACTTGGCATGATTTCGCAGACAACTACATTGAATATTCTAAAAATAGCAAATCAGAAGAAACTCTTTATACTTTATACTTAATACTTAATACTGTTTTAATTCTTCTTCATCCTTTTATGCCGTTTATAACTGAAGAAATTTGGGGCATGATTCCAAACGACTTACGATGTCGGTGGAATACCGACATCGTAAGTCGTTTGTTAATCATAGAAAAATGGGTTTCTTAGAAATTAACAGCAATAATTTATTTTTTTCTCTAGCGCTTGGCATCATCCCCGCTCTTATCTGGCTATGGTTCTGGCTTAGGGAAGACCTGCGTCCAGAGCCGCGCTCTATTCTTTTTCTCGCCTTTTTTGCAGGAATGCTGGCGGTTGGCATTGCTTTTATTTTTGAAAACGCAATTTTGTTTGTGGCTCAGGAATTAAATTTTGAAAAAACAGCTGTGGGATTTGCAGTAGTTTTATTTTTCTGGGCCCTTATTGAAGAAATCCTAAAATATCTGGCAGCCAAACACGCCGCCTTAAAAAAACCGTGTTTTGACGAGCCTGTGGACGCTTTAATATATCTGATTACAGCTGCTCTTGGTTTTGCTGCTTTAGAAAATTTTTTCTTTCTGTTAAATTCTGACGGCCTGCTTTCTAGTTTTATTACAGGCAATCTTCGCTTTCTGGGAGCCACTCTGCTTCATACTGCCACTTCTGCTGTAGTGGGCGCCAGTATCGCTTTTTCGTTCTTTCATAAAGAAAGCCGTAAACGCAATGTTATAGGAGGAATTGCCATTGCCACTATTTTGCATTTTATTTTTAATTACTTTATAATAAATATGAGGGATGGTGTGGATATATTAAAAGTTTTCATACCGCTCTGGATCGTCATAATTGTCATTATTTTTATATTTGAAAAGGTCAAACGCATTAAAAAATAAAATATATCATGCCTAAACATAAAAGATCATTTTTTGAAAGATTAACAGGGTCGTCATCTTTAGACGAACTTGAGGAAAAAGATTTGAATCTAAGCGAAAACGGCCAGTGGATGGAACAAAGCAACGAGGAAGGGCAGTTGACTATTGATGTGTATGAGAATCCTGATAACATTATCATCAAATCAATGGTGGCAGGAGTAAAGCCAGAGAATTTAGATGTTAATATCACACACGAAATGGTTACTATCAGCGGAGGAAGAGAGGATGAGCAAAAAGTGGAAAAACAAAATTATTTTTATCAGGAGCTTTACTGGGGAAGATTCAGCAGGTCAATCCTTTTGCCAAAAGAAGTTGACCCTGACGAGGCAGAAGCAGTTATAAAAGACGGAGTTCTAACCATAAAAATTCCGAAAATAAACAAGGAGAAAGTCCAAAAACTCAAAATCAAGAGGGAGTAAACTCTGTGCCGCGAGTCAGACTTGCACTGACCACCCCTTCTTTTTCAGAGAAGTGCTCTGACTACCTGAGCTATCGCGGCATTTTTATTTCGGCAATATATTTTTTATCTCGCTCAATCCGGAAGAAATGGCATTAAAATTATCTATAATCGTGCGCAAATATGGTTCAATATAATAATAAATGCCGGCAGAAAGACCGATAATAACCAGCCATTTCAAAATCCAAAAAAATCTCCCTATAATTGCCGATCTATGCATTTTCCTGAGGATCTTCAAGGATTCCCCAGAAATCTCTATGTTCTTTTTCAGCAGCTCTTTCAATTCTTTCTCTTCAAACATATAATATAGATATTATACGATATTATAATAAATTTCAATGATTCATTTAGTAGAAAACAAAACCGGCAAAGAAGATTTCAAAAGATATCAAAAATTGACTCCAAAGACATATAAACAATGCGTCTCTTTGGCAAAAAATCTAAAAAACAGAAAAATCTTGCATATCAGCTCCACCCCTGAGGGCGGAGGAGTGGCTGAGATTCTCAAAAGCCAGGTTCCAATAGAAAAATGCCTTGGCCTTGATTCACGCTGGTTCTATATTAAGGCGCCAAAGAAATTCTTTGAGATAACCAAAGAGATCCATAACCGGCTTCAAGGAAGAAAGGGTTCTCTTACAGAAAGAGAAAAAGATTTTTATTTCAAACAAAACAAAATATTAGCCGTTAATCTCCGAAAAATTATAAAAGAATATGAGCCTGACATAATAGTTATTCACGATCCTCAGCCCCTGCCAGCAATAGAAGCGCTAAATAAAAAAATCCTTAAGATTCTGCGTATCCATATAGATTTAAGCGCCCCTGACAAGGCAGTTTTAAAAATGTTAAGAAAATATATATTGAAATATGATTTTGTAGTAATAACCGAAAGCAAATATCGCCCAGAATGGCTAAGTAAAAATAAAACCATTATTAGTATGCCGGCCATTGATCCTTTTACGCCTAAAAACAGGCTGATGCCAAAAATAAGATCAGAAAACATTTTGAAAGAATACGGCATTAATACCAAAAAACCTGTCATTGCCCAAGTCTCCAGATTTGACCCATGGAAAGACCAGTTTGGCACAATAAAGGCCTATAGAATGGCAAAAAAAGAAATTTTAGACCTCCAGCTTATTTTAGTTGGGTTTATAGAGACATTAGATGATCCGGAAAGCTTAAGATACTATCACAAGATAAAAAAATATGCCAATGATGACCCTGATATTTTTCTTTTTGCCGACCTAAAAGCAATAAAAGAGCCGTCAGATGATCCATTAATTAGCGCCGTTTATACCTGCAGTGATGTTATCATTCAAAAATCTATCAGAGAGGGTTTTGGCATAGTGGTCACAGAAGCAATGTGGAAAAAGAAGCCGGTTATTGGAGGAAAAGCAACGGGTATTGAATTGCAAATAAAAGATGGCGTGAATGGCTTTCTGGTTACGAATTCCCGGGAAGCAGCTAATTTAATTATCAAATTAATGAATAATTCAAAGTTAAGAAAAAAGATTGGTAAAGAAGCATATAAAACAGTAAAAGAAAAATTTTTAATGCCAAGATTAACTTTAGATTTTTTGAGGGTTTATAAAAGAATGTAAAAAAGATGCCCTGAGCAAGCTCAGGGCAAAAGGGGGCATAATTTATGACAGAATATCCACGAGATGAGGGGCAATGGTATGACTTTCTTTTATTATTCCCAGAAGGCCATTTGAACCCATAAAAGTAAACAGATAAATTCCTGATGCAAGCAGAGTGGCAATTACTACTCGCCCTGCGAATTTTTTCAGTTCTGAGCAACACTTCACTTCTTCTACGTCTTTGATCCTAATCTTATATTTCTTCTCTTCTGGCATAAAACCTCCACTATTATTTTAGAAAGTTTTTTAAAAATGATAGCCCCTTAACCTAACAAACCTCCTTTCTTTGTTATATTTACTTCGTTATCTCCATTTAAAATTATACCAAATAATAAAAAATAATGCAAGAGGTGTGGATAATCCTTCGACCCTGCTCAGGACAAGAATTTTAAAAGGCGCCTCTTGTTTTTTTAACAATCAGCGCCTTTTAGTGTCTGGTCAATGGATACATTTTCCCTTCCTCCTTTTTCTTAATTCCTCTTCTGCTTCACTTACGGTTATTGCCTTTTCATTTAGGTCTTTTAGCACTTCAACCACAATTTCAAAATCAAATCTATCAATAAGAGAAAGGAAATCATCTACTTTTAGGGGTTTATCCTGCCAAACACTTACAAGGATCTGTCTCGTGGTATTCATCTCTTTCTCACCTCCTTTCATTAAAACTATAAAAAGTCCTAACCAGTTTCAGTTTAGCAAATAGTTTTTTTGTGTCAATCAAATGGACCTGATCGGTCTCGAACCGACGACCTCCTCGATGCCATCGAGGCGCTCTGGCCAACTGAGCTACAGGCCCCAATTGCCCCCGAGAGGAGTCGAACCTCTACTCTTTCCCTTAGGACGGGACTGCTTTAATCCATTAAGCTACGGGGACCCAGATTATTTTATTCCCAAAAGCTGAGACATTTTGTTTTTGTCAAAACCAATGATAATCTCTTTGTCTATTTCTATCACTGGTACGGTTATACTGCCGGTTTTTTGCATCATTTCTTCTCTTTTTTTTGTGTCAACAGAAACATCGTACTCTGTATAGACAATGCCTTTTTGTTTAAACCAATCTTTTGCCACTTGGCAATACATGCAGTAAGGCGTGGAATAAATAATTACGTTTTTCATAATCTTATGTTATCATATCACTATGTGCCTAGCAACACCGATGAAAATTATAAAAATAAATGATAAAAAAGCTGTTGTTGAATCATCTGGACATAATCATACTATTAGTGTAGATTTAATTAAGAATGCCAAAGTCGGCGAATATGTTCTTGTGCATGGAGAAATGGCTATTAATAAAGTGCCTTCCAAAGACGCCAAAAAAATCTTGCAAATAATAAATGATAAAAAAGATAAAAAATAGGACATTAACAAAAAGAAAGGAGCTAAAATGATAGAGGGATTGAGATTGACTTTTAAATACGCTTCTTGTTGTGAAAAAATGAAAAGATCTTTTGGGATACCGGATCTTACGAGAAATAATGTTGGTAAATTAAAAAAAATATTTGAATCATTAGATTTTTTCAAATATTATAAAAAAATAGCCAGACTTAATAATATTGATGATCTGCTCAACATAAGAATTGCATCCTATTACTGGACAGGATACCCAAAACTAAATGGTGATTTATACCACAATTGGACAACGCTTATTCCGATATTAAAAATGCCCATAAAAAAGATTGACGTGAAAATGGTAGACGATTGCTTTGTTCAGGCAGGAATAATTATGTCAGTAAAAGGAAATTCAATTAACGTTAAATATAGACCAATTATAAAATCGCACAAAAGATTGGTCCTTGGAAAGCAAAAAGAGAAAGTGATAAACAAAGGATTTCTCGTAAAAAGAAGGGTGCAACCGTATAACTGGATTACTTTCCATTTTGGTACAGCCATAGAGATAATAAATACAGAAAAATATCTGGAACTTTTAAAAATATCAGAAAGTGCCTTAGATAAGTTAAACAAGAACCGTGCCACAATATAAAACGTTGTGGCATTTTTATTTATTTAATGGACCGAGCAGGTAAGGCAAGGATCATAGGCGCGGACGAGCATGTTTAAAAGCCGTTCGCGCCCTTTTTGTTCCTGCCCCTTGGTCTGATCAATTAAGGCCTGGCAACTTTTTTCAATTGAAGTTAAATTTTGCACAGTTGGTGTAATAATGTTGGCATAAGTTATAATTCCTTTTTCATCCAGATGAATCTCATGATAAAGACCGCCCCTAGGCGCCTCTATAGCGCCAATTCCTTGATATGATGCGTCGACGTCGGACGTCGACGCAATTGTCGAGTTCATATTTATTTTTAACAACTTATCAATCGAATCAATGGCCTGCTTGTGAAATTTAGAAATTTCAATGGCCTGGGCTATATTATTATGAAAAGGATTCTGAAAATCCAAATCATATTTTTCCTTCTTGCCATCTACT
>JAHJXC010000038.1 GCA_018827845.1 Patescibacteria group bacterium | reverse complement strand
TTTAAATTCAATAACGTCACCATCCTTCACGATATATTCCCTGCCTTCGGTGCGGACCAGGCCTTTTTCGCGCGCTTTTTGCCAACTTCCTGCATTAATTAAATCATCAACATCTATTATCTCTGCCTTAATAAATTTTTCCCTAAAATCAGAATGGATTTTTTCCGCAGCATCCAAAATATTTGTATCTCTTTTAATTTTTGTCGCCCTTGTTTCTTTGCCGCCCTTAATAGTGTAAAAAGTGATCAAATCAAGAGTGTAGTAGCAAAATTTGATAATTTCATCAATGGAAACCGGCTTTTCTTCAATCATAAAAATCCTAGTATCCGAATTAAATAAATACACTGTCGGCTTATTTATATCGGCTTCTTTTAATTCCTCTTCAATTATTTTAATATCTCTTTGAGGATTAACCGATCCTTCAATATGAGCAACATTCTCGTCTCTAAAACTTCTCACGACTTCAACTAAAATATCCGCCTCTCTGATCTTTGCCAAGAATTTATTCCCCAAACCCTTTCCTAGATGAGCATTTTTAACCAAACCAGCGATATCAATAAATTCAATTGTGGCAGGGGTAATTTTTTCCGGCTTCAAAATTTCATTCAATTTATCCAATTTTTCGTCAGGCACTGGCACCACTGCCACATTTGGCTCAATGGTAGTAAAAGGAAAATTAGCAATATCCACCTGTTTTTTCGTAAGTGCCTTAAAAAGCGTGGATTTTCCCACATTGGGCAGGCCGACAATTCCAATAGATAAAGACATAACTATATTATATCAATTTTAAAAAATAAAAAAGGGGCATGGAGACACCCCTTATTATTTTGTTATTCTGTCACAAAAATAGAATATATCAGTAATCTTAAAATTCTGACTGCCAGCAAAAACAAGGAACAAGCTGCCATACATATTACTGCAATATCTACGGGTAAAATTCTCAAGACTCCAAGACCGCCAAAAACAAGATGCCCTAGCTGCCTTGTTTTTCCGAAAATATGCTGCCATTTTAATTTTCTTTCATTAACCAAAGAAAAATCAAAAAACCAAGAAGTGAAAAACAAAATCTCAGCCACAATTATAACCTCAATAATCGGCCATGTCTTCGGATTAATTAAACAAAAATTCCATAATATAGCCGCTAGTATAACTCTGTCTCGAAGAGGATCTAGGATAGATCCCAAAAAAGATTCTTGTTTAAGCTGTCTGGCTAAAAAACCGTCCAATGCATCAGTAAAGCCTGCGCAAAAAAGAAATAGAAAGCTTAGCCATCCGCTGTCCCCAAATAAAAAACTGCTGATATACAGAAAAATAAACAAAAAACCTAAAATCGTCACCTGATTAGGAATTGTCAAAGAAATCACCTCCTTTTCTCTAAAATCTCTATTTTTATATTAATCTATGATAAAATAAAAATCAATGAGCAGAATCGGATGCCATGTTTCTATATCCGGAGGCATTGATAAGGCGCCGGAAATGGCGCATGAATTTGGATGCGAGGTGATGCAGATTTTTACGCGTTCCCCACAAGGCGGTCCGGTGCCAGAACTCACCAAAGAGACAATAAAGAAATTTAAAACAGAATGTACAAAATACAAAATACAAAATACTTATATTCATACTCCATATTTTATAAACTTAGCTTCAATTAATAATAGAATTTACTACGGCTCAATAAGCGCCATAAAAACAGAACTGGAGCGCGCCAGTTTGCTTGGCGCAAAATATGTAATGACCCATTTGGGAAGCGCCAAAGAACTATCTGAAAAAGAAGCGATTAGAAAAACAATAGAAGGAATTAAAAAGATTTTGGATGGGTATAAAGGTTCGGCAAAACTTTTAATTGAAAACAGCGCGGGTGCGGGAAAAATAATCGGCAGTAAATTTGAAGAAATCGGCGAAATTTTAAGAGCGCTAAAAAACTATTCTTTTCTTGCTGGAATTTGTTTGGATACCCAGCACAGTTTTGCCTCTGGCTGGGAAATTCTTGATAAAGATATTGGCCTTAAAAATGTAAAATTAATCCACGCCAATGACAGCGCTTCAGAAGCCGGCTCGCGCAAAGACCGCCACGAGCACATTGGCAAGGGCGAGATAGGAATGAATGGCTTCAAAAAAATTGCCCAATTCGCTAAGAAAAACAAAATCGATCTCATCTGCGAAACCGATTATCCCGGCGTAATTGAAGATATCAAAATCCTGAAAAACATTTTGAAAAGTTAGACTATACCAAAATCTTACGATCGTGAAAAAGTGGAATATTCTCAAAAAAAGAGGCAGATTAAAAATCTGCCATTAAAAAATTATTCACTTAAAGAATGTGCAATGATGTTGATCTTATCTGATCCCAGATTGCATTATCAACAATCCATATCTTTCTTCGCCAATATTCCCTAGCATGGTTTTCAAAATACATTATTGCTTCTTCTTTTGTAATTGGGCTGCCTTTCTCGGCAGCCAAATGCATATGAACATCAAGATAAAATTCTGGAATAACTGCGTAGGACTCACCCCATTCCACTTCAATCCAACTAGGAATTTTTTTACC
>JAHJXC010000095.1 GCA_018827845.1 Patescibacteria group bacterium | reverse complement strand
CTTTTATTTTATCGACTTCCAGTAAAAAAATACTTTCTTTATGACGCGGCTGTTCCGCATTTCTGTCTGTTGTGCCTTGTTGTTGGCTTAGCGGAGTTGTTCTTGGAATTAACGATTCCAAACCGCGGCCCAGTCCTGAAAGTTTCATAATATTTTATCTAAATTAATTATTTCTTGAGCCAGTTCTCTGTAAGCGTTACTGCCCGGAGAAAAAGGCGCATGCTGCAAAATAGTTTTGCCGAAACCCGGAGCTTCGGCCAGTGACACCGCCCTTGGAATAACCGCCGAAAAAACATACCCCGGAAAATTTCGTCTGACTTCTTTAGCGACTTCACGGCTCAACTTTTGCCGCCGGTCGAACATTGTTAAAAGCGCTCCTTTTATTTTAATGTCACGCCCTAAATTATCGCGTATTAAATTAATTGTTTCAAGTAGCTGACCAAGACCTTCAAGCGCGTAATATTCACATTGGACCGGAATAATCACTTCTTCGGCGGCCACCAGTCCGTTTAGCGTCAATAAACCGAGAGACGGTGGTGAATCAACAATTATATAGTCATAGTTTGTACGTATATTACTCAGTAGATCGTAAAGCCGCCATTCTCGGCGTTCAACGTTTACCAGTTCGATTGTCGCGCCGGCCAAGGCCGGCGCGGCGGGAAGAATATCGTACCCGAAAAGTCCCGTTTTCCTGATAATTTCTTCCGGCGCGATAAATTCCGCCAGAGAGTGATACAAATGCTTGTCCAGTTTCCGCCAATCAACGCCAACACCAACCGTGGCGTTCGCCTGCGGGTCCAAATCAACAAGCAAGACATACTTGCCAAGCGCCGCGAGATAAGCACCAAGATTAACCGCCGTAGTGCTTTTCCCCACGCCTCCTTTTGCGTTTACAACACTAATAACTCTAGCCATCTTTTTATATCTTTACTATAGCCCAAAATTATGGCAATATCAATAATAAATTTTGCATTTTGGGCATGTGGCGGAATTGGTTTACGCGTACGACTCAAAATCGTATAATCGCAAGGTTGTGAGGGTTCGAGTCCCTCCCCGGGCACCAAGACACAACTTAATCCATTTTCAGAGATTTTTTGATGGGCTTCCGCAATGGAAGCCCATTGAATTTCCGCAACGCCGCGCGCTTCGCGCGCGTGGAGTGTCAGGTTCAACCCGAAGATTTTTTTGGCAAAAGATTTAGAATAGGGAAGGCTTTAAACCCAAGTCTTGAAAAGGCTTTTAGACATGAGAGTGTTTATGATCAATTAGTTGATCATTGCAATGGTAAAGAAATTGCAGATAAGCTTTGGCAAACATGGAGACTTTGTAGAAACTTAGTCTTTCATTGGTTTCCTAATGAAAAAAATAGTTTAGATCTGGATGAGGCAAAAGATAGACTTGAGATGATTTTATCGGCAATAGATTCTCTTTTTGCAGAGTGTAAAATAAATTAATGGGTAAAAAAGAAAAATCTCTGAAAAATTTAACTATTTATATAACATATCTTATTGTCTTTTGGGGATTTTATAGGCTTTTAATTAAATTACCTGATCAGATTGAAGAAGTTTTTATTAAACCTATTCTTTGGTTAGTTCCATTAATTTATCTTCTTAAAATAGAAAAAGAAAAAATATCATCTCTTGGAATTAGTCTTAAAAATCTCTTTCCTGCAATTTATCTTTCTCTAGGTTTAGGATCCTTATTTGTCTTTGAAGGACTTTTAGGTAATTATTTAAAATATGGTGGCTTAAATTTTTCTGCTAACTTGGGAGATAAATTAATTTTTTCAGCCTTTGGTCTTTCTATTATTACCGCAATTGTCGAAGAGATAGTTTTCAGAGGATATATCTTCAATCGTCTTTGGAAAATATTTGGAAAAGAAATCCCAGCAAATCTTGTTACAACTTTTTTTTGGATACTTATACATATACCAATAGTAATATTTGTTTGGAAGTATCCTTTACTTGATTCTGTAATCTATTTGAGTTTAACTGCAATTTTTGGTGCTGGGTCAGCTTTTATTTTTGCCAGAACCCAAAATATTATTTCTTCAATT
>JAHJXC010000037.1 GCA_018827845.1 Patescibacteria group bacterium | reverse complement strand
AGGCTCAGCCTTGCACATGAGAAGGAGTTTTTTAACCTTGTAAAACAAGGATTTTCCAGCAAGCGCAAACTGCTTAAAAACAACCTTAAAATGTTAGACACCGAGTGTCTAACAGCGTGCAAAATTCCAGAAAAATCCCGCGCCGAAGATTTATCCTTAGAAAATTGGAAATGTTTATATAAAATGTTATTATTTAAGTAAAATATGGCTAATAAAAAAATTTATATCCTTACTGTTCTACTGGCAATGATTTTGCTATTTGCTATTGCATTTAATTTTTCCAGCGCTTTTACTGGCGCAGAAAGGCAGGCATTGATTGAATCTTTGATAAAGCAAATCATAATCATAAAAGAAAAAATCCTAGAAATTCAAAGACAATTACTTCTTTTAATATCAAGTCAGATACAACAAAAACAACAAAGTACAAATATAATTCCCCCAGTTTCTTATAATGAATTAAATATAAGTTCAACAGGTGCCAAGACTCCAGCAGAATATTATGAAGCCTTTTTAAAATCCGTAGCTAGTTCAGGTTTTACACAAGAAGAATTGTCGTTGATTCAGAAAAACGAAGAAGAACGAGCGCTGCTTTTAGAAGAATTGATTGATCAAGCCATATTATTTAATAACCAAAATGAACTATGGGATTCTTTTCTTGCTTGGTACAATTTTGACAATAGAGTTATAGAAGAACTTAAAAAAATAAATGTAGATTCTTCAACTGCCTCTTTACATCAACGGATGATTGGTTGGTATAAATATCACGCCTGGGTAGCTAAAGAATTTAGTAAAGAAGAAACAACTAAAACAGAGATGCTAGAAATTTTAGATCAATTTAAAAAAAATGCAGATACTCATAATTCAAGATTTCAAAACAGTTTAGTGGGAATAGAAGAATCTCCCAATTTTACATTAATTTCACAAGCCCAAGCATTTACTTGCGGTGCTTTTATGGGGCCGTTTTATCATTTTGGCGGACGAGTGACTTTGATGAAATACTGCAATGCTGGTATTATTGAAACTATTTCTCCTCCTTGCGGCGGAATGTTGCTATTTACATATGGTGTTCTAGCTGCCAATCCTTATCTTTGGAAAAAACCCACTTATGGCTCCGCTGTTTTGGGGAGATCGTTGGTGGCACCATTCGTTTGCCCCCTGGGATCTTGTCCTGCTTGTGTATGGATTCCTTTTGAAGCCATAGTTTTGTTTTTTGGCACTTCGTTAACGCCATAGCTAGGAAACATACTTTATCCACAAAAGCATCAAAAATCTATAATTTAATTTTAAAAATGCTATAATAAAAAGGGGTAAAGCCCAAGATTTTGCAGTATCTTCCGAGCAAAAAATTTTTAGTCGTTGTTTTGGCAGCCCTGATAGTATTAGGGGCGTGGTTTTTGGCTTCTTATAAAAGTAATTCCAATAATGATAATAATTCTTCAGGAAAATTCAGTTATATTTCCTCTTTATTCAAAAGCAATGACAAAGATTCTGACAACGACGGCCTAATGGATTGGGAGGAGGCACTTTGGAAAACAGACCCGAAAAATCCTGATACTGACGGAGACGGCACTTTGGATGGAGAGGAAGTTAACCAAGGGCGCGATCCTTTAAAAGCAGGTCCTGATGATGAAATAAAAAGAGAAAATCTTTTTACTGGAACAGGGCCAATATTTAATTCACAAGAAGAGGTTTTAACTAAAACTGACATTATGGCAAGATCTTTTCTTTCTTCGTTTATGTTGTTATATCGGTCGGGTAATTTAAATGAACAAACCAAAGAGCAGATGACGAAAACTTTTCTTGGCGAAATAGAAAAAGAAACATTGAAAGATAAATATAAACTTTTAGATTTGGATATTTTGTATGATTCTAGCACCCAATCATTAAAAAATTATGGTAATGAAATTGCAAAAGCAGTTGATAGAAATAATTTTGTTAGTGAGCAAAATGAAATTATGATAATAAATCAGGCCTTTAGCAAAGAGAATGAAGAAGAACTACAGAAACTTAACCCCATTATTAATTTATATAGAAACCTTGCCAATGATTGTTTGGCCATAAAAGTTCCCCAGGATATTTCTAGGCATCATTTGGATTTAGTAAATAATATAAATAACATCTCATTAGCACTAATCAATATTAAAGAAATATTTAATGATCCCATAAAAGGTTTTGTGGGAATTAACCAATACCAGAAAGAATATCTGGAAATACAGCAAGTCTTATTGGATATCAGTAAATATTTTACTGAAAAAAATATTTTATTTGACAATACTGAATACGGGTATGATTTTT
>JAHJXC010000036.1 GCA_018827845.1 Patescibacteria group bacterium | reverse complement strand
GGCAAAAATTCCTTCCCCCCAACCCCCTTCCTTTTTGCCCGCCTCCGCCAGAGGCGGACAGGCGATCTCAAAGTTTTTCAAAATTCAGCGTCCGGATTTTCTTTGAAAAAAGTTCGGATTTCGTTCAGCGTTCGGAGCCACTAAATTCATTCTTAAAAAAAGAGGTATGCATAAGTCCGCCAAAATGGTTCTGATTTTTGGTATACTTTGGGTATGAAAGAATTAATTATTTTTGATCTCGATGGGACACTCAATGCAAGCAAAATGCCGCCTGATGAAGAGATGGCTGACCTTCTTTGTAAATTGCTTGCAAAAACAAAGGTTGCTGTTATATCAGGCGCTTCTTTCGTGCAGTTTGAAAAACAACTTCTAAAGAACTTGGGCTGTTCTAGTAATGAGCTCTCAAGATTATTTCTTATGCCTACAAGCGGGGGCAGTTTGTATAGATACGAGCAAAATAGTTGGGTCCAAAAATATAAGAACTCATTTTCTAAAAAAGACATCGACAAAATCCGCCAGGCTTTTGAGTTAGCAATTACTGATACGAACATAGCATCGCCAGATACTATATACGGCGAACTCATTGAAGACAGAGATAGCCAAGTCACATATTCTCCTCTTGGGCAGGAAGCTCCGATTGAGTTGAAAGAAAAATGGGATCCGGATCATAATAAAGCTCATAGAATAGTAAGCGCCCTTGTATATTATATTCCGGAATTTGAGGTGCGTATTGGTGGCGGAACATCAATTGATGTAACAAAAAAGGGTATTGATAAAGCATATGGAATCCAAAAAATTAGGGAAGGTCTAAAGATTAATCAAGAGAATATGCTTTTTATAGGTGATGCGACATTCCCGGAAGGAAACGACTACTCCGTAAAGGAAGCTGGCATAGAAACGATTCAAGTCTCAGGGCCGGAGGAGACTAAGAAAATCATTCATGAACTTCTCAAAACAGGGGTTCCTGAGAGCAAAACCCCGAAAGGTTAATAAAATATTAGTTGTATTGCCGATTCCTACCCTATATAATCTACTGTATATGAAATCAACCACACATACGCATCCATGGGGGTCATCTATTGAGCTCACTAAAAACCAACCATCAACGGTAAAAATCCTTGTTGTAAACCCTGGCGAAGAGTTTAGTTTGCAGTACCATAAAAACCGTGAAGAATTTTGGCATGTACTTTCTGGAACTCCAACGATCATTATCGGCAATGAAGAATTTACTGCCCGGGAAGGTGACGAATTTATTGTGAAAAAGAACGATAAGCATCGGATTAGCGCAAAAGATACCGAGGTACGAATCCTTGAAATATCTTTGGGGGGATTTAATGAAGACGATATAGTGAGAATAGAAGATAAGTATGGACGCGTTAACCAATAAATAAAATATGATTGAATTAAAGCGAGCAAAAGAAAATCCGATTCTTTCACCAAATGAAGATATAGAGTGGGAGTCAAAAGCTGTTTTTAATCCCGGCGCTATTTTAGTAGATGATAAAGTATATCTCCTCTACCGCGCTATCGGAGAGTATGATACTTATATTTCGCGCATAGGATTGGCAACGAGTAATAATGGGGTTAATTTTGAAAGGGTGGGCAAAGGTCCTATCATAGAGCCCCAAGACGATTACGATAAATGGGCTTGCGAAGATCCGAGCATTACAAAAGTAGACGACACGTTTTATATAACTTATGTTGCTCTTTCAACAAGAATAAGAGAAGGCGGAAAACCCATTTATGAAATAATCCATAACCTGAATTCTCAAACTGCGCTTGTTACCACAAAAGATTTTGTTGATTTTCAGCGACATGGAATTATCACCCCCAAAAATTCTGATGATAGAGACGTTGAGATATTTCCAGAAAAGATTGACGGCAAGTTCGTAATCCTACACAGACCACATCGTTGGTGCAAAAACTGGTTTGATGATCCAAGGTCCAAAACAATTGATGTTCCTACCCCAATACCATTTGAAGAATTGCCCCAAAGACCGTCAATATGGATTTCATATTCGTCTGACCTGAAGACCTGGACTGACCACAAATTACTTATGCGTCCCCGACATGAAAATGATGAAAAAATTGGACCAGGTGTGCCACCCATTAAGACAGACCAAGGCTGGCTTGTGCTTTATCATCATGTTGAAAAAGACGAAAACGGCAAGATTATATATACAGCAAAGGCTGCTCTTTTAGATTTGAAAGATCCTTCAAAGCTTATTGCTAAGATCCCTTATCCGATTTTGTTCCCTAAGGCAGAGTATGAGGTAAAGGGTGATGTAGATAATGTTGTATTCCCAAGTGGTGCTGTCATTAAGAACGGAGAACTCTTTGTGTATTATGGAACAGCAGACAAATATTGCGGTCTAGCAACCATTATGCTAGATGAGATAATAAACGAACTGCTGCAATGTAGTTGAGGTGTGTTTTACACAAAACTCGGAATCAACTCTAATTCTTTCTTAATATTTAACCAATCTAAAGTTCCCCGCCTGCATCAGCTATGCTGAAAGCATTGCGGGCAGGTAAACGCATCCAACAAGGGGAGCAAATGTCTCTTATTATAACTCTCCAGAAAATCGCCAATTTATCCTGAATAAAGTTGAAAGAATTGGTGGTTTTTCTTGTCTGCCTATAGTTTTATACAAAAGAAGATGGTAGAGTTTATATTATGAAAGAAGAAATCAAAAATAAATTACTTTTAGGGATTGATAAATTAAAAACACCCGAAGGTTATCTAATGGCCGGTTACCCGAATTATTTTTCTCTTTTTGGCAGAGATTCTCTTATAAGTTCTTGGCAGATGATTGAAATAGATCCAATAATTGCAAAAAATACTTTGAAGATTTTGGCAAAATATCAAGGTAAAGTTACAAACAATAAGTCAGAAGAAGAGCCAGGCAAAATTTTACATGAATATCGGTTTAAGCATAAAGATCAGTTAGTTTTGCCTCAATGGGAATTTCCTTATTTTGGCGGTGTTGATTCTACTCCGCTTTTTGTTATTGTAGCGGAAAAATATTTTGAAAAAACCAATGACAAAAATTTTCTTTTGCAAATTTGGGATAACATTATAATGGCTCTTAACTGGCTTTCGGTTTATGGCGATCCTGACCAGGATAATTTTATCGAATACAAAAGAAGAAATCCTTATGGCCTTTTTCATCAGGGTTGGCGTGATAACTTTGAAGACCACTTGAAAATTATTCCACCAGTAGCCATTGTTGAAGTTCAGGGTTATGCTTATGCAGCTTATAAGGCCGGTATTAAGCTAGCCGAGTATTTTAGTAAGGATGATTCTTTAAAGAATTTATGGACAGATAAAGCAGATGCGCTAGAGAATGCATTTCAAAAAGCTTTTTGGTGGGAAAAGGAGCAATATTATTACTTGGCTCTTGATAAAAATAAAAATCCCAAGAAAAGCGTTTCTTCCAATCCTGGCCATCTTCTTTTTTCCGGCATTGTTCCAGAAGAAGCTATGCAAAAATTAGTAAAACGTCTTTTTAAAGAAGATATTTTTACATCTTTTGGTATTCGCACAGTTTCTGAAAATGATCCGGATTTTAACTATTTGAGTTATCATCTCGGATCTATTTGGCCTCATGACAATTGGGTAATTTATTACGGCCTTAAACAATCTGGATTTTTAAACGAAGCAGAGCAAATAAAACAGGCTCTATTATCGGCTTATCAGGAATTAGGATATATACCCGAGTTGTTTGGAGTAAAAAATAACGAAATTATTTCCCTTTCTAAAGGTGCCCGACAGTACGCAAAAAGATTAAAAAATACCATTAAAGCCAATTCTCTTCAGGCTTGGGCCGCCTGTGGCTTATTAAATATGATTTGGGAGGATTAAGTAGATTTTTAATGTTTAGACTATGGATAATGAATAGTTTATTTGTCTAACAGCAACCTTTGGAACAGGCACAGCCTTAACCCAATCAAAGGTTCTAATTTTCTCCACCCAGCGAAGTTTATTTCAAACAATAGCCAATCAGGCGGTTTTTTAGTAGAATGAAAAATATGAAAGCATTAAACAAAACACTTAAATTTCAAACCAAAGGATTATTTGATTTTGTAGATATAACCAACGAGATTAAAAAAAATGTTGATGAGGGTCAAATTAAAAATGGTCTTGTGAATATTCAAATTTTGCACACTTCGGCTAGCCTTATTTTAAATGAAAACGAACCTCTGCTGATAGAAGATTTTAAAGAAAATCTTGAGAGAACCGCCTCAAAAGATTTGAAATATAGACATGATAATTTAAATGAGAGAACAGTGAATCTTTGCTCGGAAGCATGTGTTAATGGTCACGCTCATTGTAAAGCAATTCATCTGCCAGTCAATATTACCCTGAATTTAATTGAAGGGAAACTTCAACTTGGTCAGTGGCAAAGAATTTTTATTGTAGAATTGGACCAGCCCCGGCAAAGAACTGTTCAGGTTCAGATTTTAGGAATTTAAATAAAAAAAGAGATTTGCATCAAACAGGTTCTAATTTCCTTCACCCAGCGGAGCAAATAGTGTATAATTATATCTATGGCAAAAAGAAGAACAGGAATAGGAAAAATGAAGAAGTCGCGTTCAAAAAAGACTAAAAAACGTCTTGAGATAAAGCGTCAAATGTTAGCCCAAAAAGCCAGCAAAAGGCGCAAATAAATCTATTTTATGAAACGAAAGCAAACACCGTCAGATAAAGGAGGGATTCTTTTTCTTTTTAATTTTAGGCAATTTTTGGTATAATAAAGTCAATGCTAGATAGCAATTTCTGGGCAAAATATTTTAAGGTTTATGATATACTGAATAAAGTAATTCCTTATCAGGAACTTCTAGCGGAAGTTATCAATGAAATAAGAGTCAAAAAAGGAGATTTGATTTTAGATGCTGGTTCAGGAACAGGAAATCTGGCCTTACTTCTAAAAAAACAAGGAGGGCAAGTTGTTGCTTTAGATTATTCCAAAGAGGCACTGGAGATTCATTTAGAAAAAGATAGAGAAGCAGTTATCGTTCAGCATGACCTAGCTGAAAAATTAAATTTCCCAGATAATTATTTTGATAAGATTGTATCAATAAATGTTTTATTTAATCTTGATCGTGAAGTAAGAAAAGAAACGGTCCGAGAATTTTATAGAACCATTAAACCACACGGAAAAATAGTTTTAGTAAATTTATTAGATGGATTCAGGCCTTTCAAAATTTATTTAGAACATTTTAAAAAGTCCAAAAAACAAAAGGGGGTAT
>JAHJXC010000035.1 GCA_018827845.1 Patescibacteria group bacterium | reverse complement strand
TTGCTCCTGATACTGGAATTTACCATAATCCATTATTTTTGCAACGGGCGGCTGGGCATTGGGAACAATCTCAATGAGATCCAGTTCTTTTCCTGCGGCAATGCTTAGAGCGTTTTTAGTGCTCAAAACGCCGAGATTTTTTCCGTCAGCATCAATAACCCGCAATTCAGGCGCCATTATTTGATTGTTTATTCTTACTTTTTTTATATGATTTATTTTACTTATTTTTCTAAATTTTGCAAGGCAGGTTAATTTTGCTACGATTTAATTATGCCTGTATTGTTAGAAAATAAAAAAGCAGTTTAGAGAGTTGCTCAGCTCTTTGATTGTAAGTAGGTAGCTGATAATTCTTTAAGACGCAGCCTTCTTAAGTTTGTCGACCTGAGTTGCTATCTCGACTTCCAACTCTGCCGGCTTTGCTACAAATTCCTCACGCTGGCTAATGGATACGCCTTTGACCGTTTTAGCCACATCAGGCTCCTTCAGCATTGCTTCCTTACTCACTTCCTCCTTGATTCTGATAAAACGTTGCAGACCAAGCGACCTGAGGCTTTTCAGAATTGATTCGGCATCACGAAGCGATACAGACAGCGGTGTCATACGCCACCCAAAAGTACCTGTTGGCACTTCTACTGTCTTGCGCTTGCCGTGATCGGTCAGCTCATCGCGATGGGCTTCAGCGAAAGCGAAGAGCCCTTCGACGAGTTGAGAGATTTTGTCTTGATGTGGCTTAGCACCAGCCATTGCTTTGGCTTTCAATCTGTCCACTTCTGCATTGAGGCCCGATTGAATCACATCAGTGGCGCGCTGTTCTTTCCCCATCTGAGCCAAAAACTCAGCTGCCTCATCTAAGCTCTTCGGTACAGCTATGACCACTTTTTTAAGCATGACAGTCCTCCTTTCCTTTTTGTTAATGTGCGTTCACCACGACATCCTCGTGGCAGGGATTACCAATCTATTTTGGTAATATTAAAGACTAACATCTGTATATGAAAAAATCAAGCAATGAGAGAGCCATCACTAAAGACTCGTTGTATCCCTCCTATTCTTCTGGTTTGACAGCTAAAAATTTAGTGCTGACTATTTTCCCTTGCATTTGAGCTAGTTTTTCCTCTGAGAAAGCGGGAGAAAATTTCTTACCAGGACAACTGGCCATTTCATCTAATTCTTTTGGATTAAGAATATGGCGAGCGACAACTTTAATCTGACTAAAACCTACATCCTGAACTATTTTAAAATACTCGTCTTCTGGTATTGCTCCTCCGGTACACCCTGACCAAATTGACTGAAAATACTCACGAACCTTAGGGTCAATGTCTCCTATGGTAACGATATCAGAAATAGCCAGACGGCCGCCATGTTTTAGAATATCAAAGACTTGCTTGTAGACACAGGGCTTGCAATGGCAGAGGTTAATCACGCAGTTAGATATCACCACATCAGCAATATTATCTGGAACCTGAGGATTTTCTATATCCAGCAGAATAAACTCGGCTCTATTAGATAAACCAGCTTCCTCCATCACCTGTTTTGCTCTTTCAATCATATGGGGGGCAAAATCAATTCCAATCACTTTTCCAGTTGACCCGACTTTATGAGCTGCCAAAACAAGATCAATACCACCACCTGAACCAAGATCAGCAACCACCTCGCCTAACTGGAGATTAGCAAAACTAGTAGGATTCCCACAACCTCGAGAAAGATTAATAGCCAACTTAGGAATTAAGGCAAGATCTTCTTGACTGTAGAGCCCATGTTCTAAAGCAAAACTTTCAGTACTTTCCCCCACTAAAGGACAACAGCCTTCAGCCGAGCCACCTTCTTTGGCAAATTGGTCATATCGCATTTTAACTTCTTGTTTTATTTCTGCCGCGGCTTTTTGGGGAGACGTTTCCTCCGGTTCTCCCCCGCAACATGGTTTTTTCGTTTTGTTCATATTTAATGTTAATTTAATAATTAACAATGAAAAAATTTTCTTTTACAATTTAAAACCTAAAACCAAAAATTGATTTTTTCTTTCAAAACTCCTTTCAATTTGGCCGCCGAGCCGCCACGCGGCGAGGCGGAAAGCTTGACATATCCGAAAGTGTGGAGACGGGCGGAATCGAACCGCCGTCCAAAAAGTTTTCTAAATTGGTTCTACAAGCTTGTCTTGTTTAAAGATTTAAGAATACAAAGTATTAAACAGTCAAAATCTTTGCACTCCGATTCTCTTTGTTTTTGAAAATCTGGCGAGAAAACAGATTTTCTATCTCAATAAATGACACTTAATCTTATCTATTGAGAATCAATAAGTTAAGCGTGCTTTATGCGTATGCTAAAGCAGGTGTTTTGAATAAGTTTGCACTTATCAATTTTCTGAAAGTTTTATGAGTTTTCAGGATACTCAGCTTGCGCAATTTAGATTAATCTTTTTGTCGAGGCCTATCATCCCCATTTCATCGCTCGCGCGATGTCGCGTTTTGTTTCTCTTTCTTTTATTTTCTCCCGTTTGTCAAATTTCTTTTTTCCTTTTGCCAATCCAATTTCTATCTTAATTTTTCTTCCTTTAGTATACACCTTCAGGGGCACCACTGTCAATCCTTTTTGGCTTAATTTTCCTGTCAAATATTTAATTTCTTTTTTGCTTAAAAGCAGTTTAAGGGTGCGTTGTTCTTCAAAATTAGTTGGCATATTGTTGGGCTGGTAGGGAGGAATATCAATTCCTACAGCATAAACCTCATTGCCTCTTATAATAATATGCCCTCCAGCAAGCGATCCTCTTTTGTTTCTCAATGATTTCACTTCCCATCCAGCCAGCACTAACCCCGCCTCAAAGGTCTCAAGGATTTCATAATCAAATTTCGCTTTTCTATTTTCTAGCAAAACTGCCATAAGTTAAGTCTAGCAATTTGATTTTTTGATAGCAATAATATAGAATTTTCATATGGCAGCGATTAAAACTCCTCCTACTAAATCTTTTACTAAAAACATCCTTACGGCCCTTTTGATTTTTATGATTCTGGCCGCGGCCTATTCTTTGCTTACAGACCAGTTCAAAAAACCGGAATCAGTTTCTTTTTCCCAGCTGGTTGATGAAATCAAGGCCGGCAATGTCAAAGAGATTACTGTTCAGGGCAATGATTTGGAAGTTATTTTCAGCAGCGGGCTGATTAAAATTTCTAAAAAAGAATCAGAAAGCGGTTTGCTGGAAACTCTAAAAAATTACGGAGTCTCTGAAGAGCAGTTGTCAAAATTTACTCTGAGCATTAAAGAACCTTCAGGAATGATGGTTTGGCTGAGCGTCATTCTCCCTTTTCTTATTCCTGTTTTGATTATTGTCTGGCTTTTCTGGATGGCAGCCAGGCAGGTCAAATCCAGCAGTTTGCAGGCATTCAGTTTTGGCAAATCTCAGGCGCGCGTTATTGCGCCAGAAGACAAAAAAGAAAGGATTACTTTCAAAGATGTGGCTGGCGTGTATGAAGCCAAGGAGGAATTAATGGAGATTGTTGAATTTTTAAGAAATCCGAAAAAATTTCTGGACATGGGCGCGCGCATTCCCAAGGGAGTATTGCTTATGGGTTTGCCCGGCACAGGGAAAACGCTTTTGGCCAGAGCAGTGGCAGGCGAAGCAGGCGTGCCATTCTTTCATATTTCAGGTTCAGAATTTGTGGAACTTTTTGTTGGTGTTGGCGCCAGCAGAGTGAGAGATCTTTTTAAGGTGGCGAAAAAATCCGCGCCAGCCATTGTTTTTATTGATGAGATTGACGCTGTGGGAAGGCACCGCGGAGCAGGTTTGGGTGGCGGGCATGATGAAAGAGAACAGACCCTGAATCAGATTTTGGTGGAAATGGACGGCTTTGAACCCCATGAAAAAGTTATTGTAATGGCAGCAACTAACCGGCCTGATGTTCTTGACCCGGCTTTATTAAGGCCAGGCAGGTTTGACAGAAGAGTGGTTCTGGATTTGCCGGATATTAACGACCGCGAGGAAATTCTCAAAATTCATTCAACAAAAAAGCCCTTGGCTGAGGATGTTAAATTAAGAGTGATTGCTGAAAGAACTCCGGGTTTTTCAGGCGCTGATCTTCAAAATATGATGAACGAAGGAGCGATTTTGGCAGCGCGGGAAGAAAGAAAAATGATCAGTCAGTATGATTTGATTCGTTCCATTGAAAAAGTGATGCTTGGTCCGGAACGCAAAAGCCATCTCCTAACAATTGAAGAAAAGAAAATCGCTGCCTATCATGAAGCAGGACATGCTTTGGCAGCCTCGGTTTTACCGCACGCTGACCCGGTTCATAAAGTTTCTGTTGTATCCAGAGGCAAAGCAGCCGGTTATACCTTAAAATTGCCGTTGGAGGAAAGGCATCTTTATACCAAATCTCATTTCATTGATGAATTGGCAGTTTCGCTTGGCGGATATGCGGCGGAAAAATTTGTTTTTGGAGATTTGACCACTGGCGCGGCTGACGATCTTTGCAGGGCCACTGATGTTGCTCGGGCTTTGATTACCAAATACGGCATGTCTGAAAAAATAGGGCCGGTGGCTTTTGAGGGCAGGGAAGGAAACATTTTTATTGGCAGGGATTTTTACACGGAAAAAAATTATTCCGAGGATGTGGCCAAGGAGATTGATAAAGAGGTGAAGAGTTTTATGGAAAACGCCTTTAAAGACGCA